>JBDSWU010000105.1:0-4660 GCA_039926445.1 Saccharimonadales bacterium (SeqCode) | reverse complement strand
ACGGGTGCTTGATGCCAGCTACAACATGAGCATTGGTAGCGACAGCACCTTCGGCAATAACAAAGCCAGAGCCCTCTACTATGCCGCCGCACCCAGTACCGGCAATCTTGACTACCGAGTCCTTGTCCTTGTTGACGGCAGCTTCTAGATCGCCGAGGGATGGCAAACTAATATCACCGCGTGGTATTGGCTCCGATCCGATAAATACTTGAGGAAAACCGTTAGGGTCGACTAATCGACCGAGGTTAGCAATAATACTTGGAGCACTGGGAAGCTTGCTATCGAGCTGGTGGATGATAGATGAGCGCTTAATCTCATTCTGGATGCTTGGATATGGCAATGAGGCAAGCACCGATGCCGTCAACCAGATGCTAAATAGTAGTGAGGCTACGCCCAGTACGGCGCCAAAAGCGTTATCGTAGGTATTAGCCAATTTTGCCAGGATTACCCGGTGTTTTATACGGATGCCTACATACTCGCCGATTGTCAGCAGTATAAGCGCCATACCGATAGTTGTGATGACCGTCACAATACTGCGGTTGGTCGCTCCTTGCACTAGTTGAACCGTGTATGGCTCAAGAGCAGCTCCAATGAACAGTCCTCCAAAAAATCCGATAGTCGACAAGGCTTGCCGCACAAAGCCGATATCGCGGCCGCGAAACAGCGCTATGATACCAAAAAATACGATCAATAGATCTAGAATCATGCCTTTGAACGCGAGTTGAGCTTGCTGACAATCAGCCAAGCAAAGCCGACACCGACGTAAGCAAACAATAGTCCGCCGACGATGTCAGTCATATGATGGACGCCGGCTATCACCCGACTTGCGCCAATCAATGCAGCTAAACAAAGCGTTATGGTGCCAATCCGACGGCTGTACAGCAGCGCTATGCTCCCACAAAGTGCCGCAAAAAGTGTATGGTCAGACGGGAATCCATTGTCATTGCCGTGCGGGAAATATGGCGTAAAGTGGCCGGCTACGAACGGCCTAGGATCGTTATAGAGATGACTACCGATTACGGCCAATACCCCAGTTATTGCGGCGGCAATAACCCCAACAATCAGCGCCTGACGTTTGGTTGCCCATGGCAATCGAAACCAGACCAAGGCTAACAGCAATGGGGGTACAACTATCAGATATTTGGCAATGTAAATTACGATGTCGTGCATATGTCCTATTGTATCAGGTTAGTTGGCAGTAATCACAGCGGCGATAGCTGGAACCAGGCGCGGGTCACCGACGGCTGGTATGATCATATCGGCTGTCGGATTCTCAACGAGCCCGGCAATCACTTCGGCAGCTGCTAGCTTGTGCTGATCTGTTATCTTGTGAACTCTGTTGTCGAGAGCGCCGCGGAAAATGCCGGGAAAAGCTAAGGCGTTGTTGACCTGGTTGGGGAAATCGCTACGACCGGTGGCAACCACGGCTGCGCCGGCATCGTGAGCGATGTCGGGCATGATCTCAGGGGTCGGGTTGGCCATGGCAAAGATTATCGGGTCGGCAGCCATGGTTTTGACCATGTCGCCGCTGAGCAGCTCTGGCTGCGAGACACCTATAAAAATGTCGGCACCGCGGACCGCGTCGTCTAGACTGCCACTGTCATTGTTGGGGTTAGTCACTTCAAGCAATTTGGCCTTCTCGCTATTGAGACCGGCTCGGCCTGTGACTATTATGCCCTGGCTGTCGACAGCTATAATCTCGGACGCGCCGTAGAGATGAAGTAGCTTGGCAATTGCCGTACCAGCAGCGCCGGAGCCTACCAATACAATTTTGCAGTCGGTCAACTGACGCCCAGTGACCTTACAGGCATTAATTAAGCCTGCCAAAGTTACGACTGCAGTACCGTGCTGGTCATCGTGCATGACCGGAATTGGCAGCGCGGCCTTCAAGCGCTCTTCAATCTCGAAGCACTGCGGCGCGGCAATATCCTCTAGATTGATACCGCCGAAGCTTGGAGCGATAGCCTGCACAACACTAACAATCTCATCAGGCGTGTGGACGTTTAGCACTATCGGTACAGCATCGATTCCGGCAAAGTGCTTAAACAACATGGCCTTACCTTCCATTACCGGCATCGCCCCTTCCGGCCCGATGTTGCCGAGGCCTAGGACGGCCGAACCGTCACTAATGACGGCTACTAGATTACCTGTCCAGGTGTAGTCCCGCATGGTTTCGGGGTGTTCAGCCAGCTGGCGGCTAACGGCGGCAACGCATGGCGTGTAGTAAGTGCTGAGTTTGTCTTTGCTGTCCAAATCGTCCTTTAGCTGCAAGCTAATCTTGCCGCGAAGTTCCAAATGCTTATCAAGGGCTAATTGTGAGTAATCTGTCATCGCCCTAGTATACGCCGATGCGGACGTTTGTAGCGTAGTAGTTTAGACGCCAATGGTTTCGGCAGCCGCACCGCTTTGGTAGCCAACAAGTCCGGTGTCGTTATCGTGCCAGCTGTCGAGCAACGGTTGCAAGACGCGCCAAGTGGCCATTACTTCTCCGGCTGATGCGAACAGAGATTGATCAGCCCGGACGGCGTCCATTAGTACTCGCTCGTAGGCGTCTATGTGCTGGTCGTCGGCGAAGCTGCTGTCATAGTCTAGACTCAAATCAGTCGGAAGCATGCCGGTGTCAAAGCCGGGTTGCTTTATCAACAACCCCAATCGGATGCCCTCGTGCGGCTGGATCATAAATGTCAAATGATTACTGGGGTGACCGGCAGGCGTCCGGAAAGTTATGATGATCTCAGTTGCCTTGTGGTCGAGTGACTTGCCGGTTTCGAGTATCATTTCAGTCTCCTGCCAACGTTCGGCGCTGTGATGGACCATAATTTTGGCGTACGTTTCAACATTTGACTTTGGGTTTTTGACCTCACTCCTGTAGCTAACGTACTGTCCACGCACCGCTTGCGTGGGATCAGCTGGCTGTAGCTGCTCTAAGAAATACTGTTTGCTTCGGTGAATTTGTTCACTAGACAAGTCGCGTGGGATGTCCATGAGTGTTATCGCTAGTAATTGCATGAGATGACTTTGGATCAAGTCACGCAGGGCGCCAGTTTTTTCATAAAAATCGGCCCTTCCCTCTATACCCAACGACTCATAGGCTTTTATATGAACAGACTCGATATGTTCGCAGTTCCACAGGGGTGAAAATAATGGATTGTGAGAGCGGAATGACAGCAAATTTTGAGCAGTCTCGCGGGCCAGATAGTGGTCGATACGATAGACCTGAGCTTCACGAAAATGGCTGTCTACAACCTCGATCAGTTGTTTTGCTGAATCTAGGTCGTAACCAAAAGGCTTCTCCACCAATAACTGACTGTTTTCGTCGTTAAGACCGGCTGCTGCTAAGTTTTCGACAATTGGAGCGTAAGCATCCGGTGGAATTGACATGTAAAACAAACGCTTAGGACTATCGAGATTTTCAAGTTCGGCCCTCAGCCGGCTATAGTCCTCGGGCTTATCCGGCTGCAGTTCAAAGCTAGTCAGCGAGTTACGGAGCTTTGCAATACCATTAGGGTCGCAGACATTGTCCTTTTCCAGCACGCACAGCTCTGTTGATCCGAGCAGCTGATCGATATCGAGCTGACGCCGGCTGACACCAATTATGCGCGTTTCTTCTGGAAGCAAACCCTGGTTAAGCAGACGGTACAGAGCCGGCAGCAACTTGCGTTTGCTGAGATCACCGGTGATGCCAAATATGACGAGTACGGGAGGTTTATCCATGGTTATTTGTTTAGCTCGTGACCACCAAATTTGTTGCGCTGAGCTGCAAGCACTTTGGTAGCAAAGTTGACTTCGCCGTTCTGCGAAGCGACCCGGACATCGAACGCGGCTTGGATGCTGGGCATGGGTATACCGAGCTCGCGGGCGGTTTCTAGGGTCCAGCGGGCTTCACCGCTTTCGGCAACGAAGCCATCGACGCCCTCCAGCGAAGGGTTCTCTCGCAGTGCGTCGCGTGTCAGTTCATTGAGCCATGACGTTACTACGCTATGATGTTGCCAGACTTCACCGGCTGCCGCTAGGTCAAGATCTGGGTACGGGCCTTCGCGCAGCATGCGATAGCCTTCGGCAAGGCTCTCCATCATGCCGTACTCAATCGCGTTGTGGGTCATCTTTACAAAGTGACCACTGCCGCTGGGACCGAAGTGATGATAAGCACCTTCGGGTGCCGCCAGAACTTTTAATGCTGGTTCGACAACACCAAAAACACTGGACTCATAGGCGCCGGCCATCATCGAGAAGCCGTATTGGTATCCCCAGACACCACCACTGGTGCCGACGTCAACCAAGCTGCTGCCGGCCGCTGCGATTTTGGCGTTAAGCTTCTGAGTCAGGCGGTAATCGGAGTTACCGCCGTCGATGATGACACTACCCTTGGGAATTAAGCCAAGCCATTCGTCGACTTGCTGGTCGACAGTATCAGCTGGCAGCATGACCCATATGACTACCTGTTCATCGCCGAAGGCTGCCAAAACGTCCTGCTTTTCATAGGCCGGTGTGGCGCCCAGACTGGCGGCGTGATCGATCTTGTCGGTGCTACGGTTGTGGGCTATGACTTGGTGTTCACTCTCGGCGAGTTTTTGGACTATCTGCATGCCCATGCGGCCTAGGCCATGTACGGCTAATTTCATAAGGTGTCTCCTACTTGGTTGTTATAGATGTATGCTTC
>JBDSWU010000104.1:0-4462 GCA_039926445.1 Saccharimonadales bacterium (SeqCode) | reverse complement strand
ATAAGCATGATGTAAATACCCCCGATGAGTATAAGGTCGGTGGCAATAACCATTTTGACATACATATTTATAGGAATAGTGACGTCATCGGCGGTAAACCTCTTGAAATAATTACCGCCGAAGACCTGAAGGGCAAATCCGGTTTTGAAGGTAAGCTAATTACCGAATCAGTTAAGCATAGTGTAGTAAATGAATTTATTGAAATCGTGCTAGGACTGAGGAAAGTAGGCGATACCGAATCAGACCTGTCGACACATGGCCTGTCAGCATTGCTTATGTCGTTAATATACCAAGCAGGCATTCAACGCACAGAGATACACAAGGAGTATGCATTATGAGTTCGCAAAAAAGCATATTATTGCCCGAGCTTGCTAATGCATTCAAAAAGGGTGGCATAGAGAGTAGTTTCAACTTTCCGGGCTTTCACAGTCATGAGTTATTTGAATATTTAGGTGGTGGTGTAACTAGCACAAACGAAAAGATAGCATATGAAATAGCATGGGGTAGTAGCCAGGCAGGACGTCAATCGCTTGTTACTTTCAAAAATGTTGGGCTAAACGATGCTGCTGATCCTTTCATCAATTCACATCTTACCGGCGTTGGAGAAGGCTTGGTGCTCGTAGTATTTGATGACATCGAGCTTGAAGGCTCGCAGTGCATACTTGATTCGCGTCATTACGCGAGCTTTTATGGCGGCCTCTGGATTGAACCGTATAATTACGAATCAGCTTTGATATTTGCAGAAGCCGCCCCCCAATTATCTAAGATATTTGATTTACCAGTAGTGATGCGGTTAACAAATATCAGTGTCGCATTTAAGCCGGGCATAGTTCCAAACTATACGGCACAGGAAATCTGTAGATTAGCAAAAGATGTAATTGCAGAAACTGATTTAACGATTGAGCCTATTGTGCATCCTATCAACGGTGATGCGCAACGAAATGCAGTAGTAACTAAAAATAAGCTCATACAGCGATTTGTAAATAAGTTACATTGCTTAATCAATCCAGAAAAAAACTATTCATATATCGCTGTGGGCAGCGAAAACTCTGATGCTACGAGTGCTATCGCAACCTTGCCAGTACCGGACATAGAACAATTATTATCGGCAACAATACAAGAAGTTGGCGATTCAGTGATTGCAGACGCTCTGAATCTCAAGATGAGCAACGGAAAGTTTGCGTCATCGAGAATTGGCTATAATTCAAAAAATGCCGAACATTATATCCGCACCAAAAGATACGAGCGATTATTTAGGCTACTTAAGCCGAATTTCCAATATATTACAGGGGATCTCGGTGAATACACGAAAGACACGTTGAATACTCTGACTCATTGTCTATGCTTCGGTTCGGCTGTTTCGGCGGCAATGGGCATAGGAATTGCAGGTGGCACGACTCTGGCAATAACTGGCGATGCTTCATATTACCACTCGGCAAAAAATGCTTGGCAAGAAGCCGTTGACAGAGGCCTGAAGCCCAAACTAGTACTGCTCGATAATGGAGGCTCGCAGGGCACGGGAGGTCAATTAGTCCCTGGCAAAATTGACGAGTCGATAGAAATGGTAGAGATAGATTACGATATGATCTCAGATAGCGAGCTAGAGGCAGTAGTTAAACATTTTTGTAGCAGTGCAGGAGCAATGATATTAAAGGTTAACCACGAGGTATAAGTTATGACAAAATATGTGCATTTTGAAGGTATGGATTTAGCTGGCAAGTCTACCGCTACAAGATTATTCGCGGAGCGATCCGGAGAAGAATGGGATGTTCGTCGAAACAGCATGGACAGTAATAATCCGCTATTCCTTCTTGCTGACTCACTAAGGGTTGATGATGCGTATTCGGCAGAAACATTAGGCAATTTGTATGTTGCAGCACTAATGGCGGACGTCGAACGGTTTACGAGGCCTGAGGTTAATACGATTCAGGACTCAACCATCCTGCTGAGGTCGATGGCATACCATGCAGTCAACCAAACGCCTCGAGTAGTAGAAGCTTTTCGAGATGTTGTGCCTACGCATCCTAGGTTTGATCGGTCATTTGTCTTTACGGCTAGCATTGAAGCCCGCCAGGGCCGTTTGCAGCAGCGTATGCGCGACAATCCCGAGGAAATCGCTCCAGACGACCTTATGGTCATTCGGAAGCCAGAAAAATTTATGGCTATGGAGAAAGCTCTGGTAGACTTAGCTACAACAGCATTTAATGCTAGGGTAATAGATACGTCGAAACTAACAGCTGATGAAGTCTGCGACATCGTAATGACAGGAGTGTATGGCAATGAACCCCGATAACGTAACCTATAAGTTCTATCACAAACAGTCATCAGAACGTGTATTTGTAGTTCTTCATGGCAGTGGAACAGAAGGAGTAGAGTCGCCCTTTATTGCTAACGTTATTGAATCCTTAACCAAAACAGGTCAAAGTGTATTTGGCTTCAATTTCCCTTATTGTGAGCGAGGTGATGACTCATCGAGTGGACCGGATCTGACAGAAGAAGTCGAGGCGTTGAGAAGTGTGGTCGAACAGTTACAAAGTAGCGGGTATAAAATAACGTTTGTCGCAAAATCACTTGGTGGAATTGTGGCTAGTTTTTACCTAAAACAATACCCTAGTAACGAAATTGAGCTAATTGTGCTCGGCTACGTAGTCGGAGAGGTTAAGACTCAAGACGTGCGCAACAACCTCAAAGCGGTTATTCAAGGCGAGAATGATCGATTTGGTAATGCAGATGCCGTAAAGGCAGAGCTCGGAGATACCGAGTCGGAAGTAATCGAGATTGAAAGTGCTGATCATAGTTATCGCAATAACCAAAAAGAACCGGTGTACCAAGATACCGCAATCCAGGAACTGCTAAAACTCATCTAGGCTTTATATTCCACCCCTTCTACATTTTGTGGTGGGCGTGGTAGGGCGTCGTACATTGTCGAATAATGTGCGCTGACATAAGAGCTAATGCATGTCGTACACGGACCTGTGCGACTTGCCCCGCGCGAATAGCCGGTGTATTTACGAACCCCTATCTTCTCTTTTGTTTTTTCATACTCACTACTTAGTTCGCGCGCAAAATATTATTTTCTCGATACGGCGACGTTGACGGATGCGACCTCTCCAATATTTTTCTCAACGATAGTTTTTATTAGTCCGAGAGTCTGCTGTTGACCCACGCGCTTAGCGTGAAAATTAAACGCAAAAGTCATTATGTCAGGCTCCCAATATACTGAACACACCTCTCACATAACTAGCTAGTCAAAGAGGTTAATATTAAGTAGCATTGTGGTACGTAGTACTACAATGCCTGTATTGGAGATTTTACATATGGCTAAAGCTTTTGACCCCCAACTTAAACAAGAAATAATTACTGCCGTAAAGAACGGCATGACCCAAGCCGAGGCCTGTCGGCTATATGGTGTCAGCTCAGCCGCTATGAGCAACTGGTGCCGTCAAGACGTCGTTGGTGGCGAGAAAAACTACATAGCTCAAGTTAACCAGCTCAAACGTGAACTGGACAATGCCTACCGGGTCATTGGCAAGCTGTCGGCCCGGGCTGACCGCCCAAAAGGCTAGCCGCTCTGGAAGAGGTGGAACCAGGACTCAAGCGGCACATGGCCAAAGCTGTTGGCATTGGCCGCACGAGCCTGTATTGCCATCCTACTACTCAGTCCAACAAAGACCACCAGGCAATCCGTGAACTCCAAGCCGCCCATGACCAGCACCCACTATATGGTGTAAGGCGCCTAGCCTTGTATCTCGGCTGGAGCGAGAACAAAGCCCGACGGATACGTAGATTAGCCCAGGTGGATGCAGTGCGTCCCCACAAGAAATACCGTAGCTACAAAGGTAAGCCAGAGATACTAGCACCGGCTAACCATCTACATACCTACGCTCTATTCAAGGACAACGCCCGTCCGCAGGACGGCATGGTCTACCGGGCTATGACGGAGGAAGCCAATGCCTGGGTGCAGGACTTTACCTATTTGCGTATCCGCTCCGGCATGTTTTACCTAGCCCTAGTCATGGATCTCACGACCCGTGAGATCCTGAGCTGGAAGCTCGGTACGAACCACAGCAGTATGCTGACACATATTGCCCTCATCCAAGCCCTCCGTAGCAACCCCAGCCCGTCCATATTGCACAGTGACCGAGGCAGTGAGTACCTGAGCGAGCGCCATGCTGACACCTGCACTAGATTTGGTATCCAGCTCAGTGCCAGCAAACCAGGCAGTCCATGGCAAAACGGCTATATGGAGCGGTGCATTAAAAGCATTAAGGAAGAACTCGGTAGCCTATACGGCTACCAAGACATGACTGAGTTGTACCTAGCAATATCTAAAGCGATTGGCTACTACAACACTGAGCGTATCCACACAGCATTAAAGATGTCACCACGAGCCTACGCTAAAACACTACGCCAACGCCCGAAGATACTGAACGCGGTGTTCGGGAAAAGGGTAGCTTGACAC
>JBDSWU010000103.1:0-1636 GCA_039926445.1 Saccharimonadales bacterium (SeqCode) | reverse complement strand
AAGCTATCTTCAGCGCACTTGCTGGCGGCATCGTTGCTCAGTTCCCTGACAAGTTCTAGGGACATCCGGCCGGCGTTTTAGTCGAAGCCAATAGATGAGTATACTAGTGGGTAAGTCCTGGGAGGGCTTACCCACTTTCATTATCAAAGCTAGTTAGAAGGGCAGGTTATAGATGAAGGATCAAAAGAAATTAATGTTTGCGGTAGCGGTAGCCGTGATTGTGATCGTCGGCGGCGTGCTGATAGCCGGTGGCTCCAAATCTGACACTAAATCATCGTCTAGCTCGAGCTCGACTCCAGCGTCCAAGGCTCAAAAAGTTGACACTTCGACAGCTGTGGCAACGAACTCAGTCGAGATTAGTAACTACCTGTTTATGCCTGCGGTTATAAAGGTAAAAGTAGGAGACACAGTAACCTGGACAAACCAAGACGCCGTCCGGCACAACATCGTTGCTGACGAACCATCGGCTGACGCTCCTAACGGACCGCTGATCTCACGCGGCGAGACTTTTAGCTACACCTTCAAGAAGGCCGGTATTTACAACTATCACTGCGCACCACACCCTTACATGAAGGGTACAGTCGTCGTCGAATAGGTCGGCAATAAGTAGATATGTATATTCGCATCAGCCAACTGCTAGACCACTGGATCCACGGCATCCGTTTTTATATCGGTCTGACCTCAGTATTGCTGAGTCTGGAGATCTGGCGGTGGGCGGTTGCTAACCACAGCGGCTCCAGCCTGCTGGCAATCCGACTTGAGGAAGTCTATGCCTGGGTGTCGCTTGGCTTTTTGGGGTTGGCTTTACTGGTTGGGCCACTTTGCTCGGTGTGGCGGACCATGCCAGGCCGGCTGCTAGCCTATGACGCCCGGCGTTTATTGGGCGTCAGTGCCGCCTATTTTGCAACGCTACACGTATTGGTGGCCTATCTGTCACTCTTCTCGTTTAGTAATCCGTTGAACCTGCCGGGTGCCTATCGACAATCCTTCGTAGTCGGGGCAGTGGCATGGGTTATTTTGCTAGCCATGGCACTGACGTCGTTCGATGCTGCTTTTAGGCGCATGGGTATTTGGTGGCAGCGGCTGCACCGCTTGGTATATGTGGCTGTGGTGACAGCCGTGCTGCACGCTTTCATCATTGGCACACAATCGACACTGCCCGTAACTTTGGCGATAGTTGGAGTTGTGCTGGTTGGCCTACTCGGCCTGCACAGTCTAGCTATCGTTAAGCAGGGCAGATCAGCGTCTCGTTGGCAGCTGGTGACGATTGCTAGCATGACAGCAGCCTTGGTGATCACCATGAGCTACGGCTATTCTAAGCGGGACAAATATCAGATTAAGACCGAAGGGATCAACAGTGTACAAGCTTATTAACCGTTTCGGGTTCTTACTGCTGGCGTTGTTAGTAACAACCGGGCTGTCTTCAGGTAGAGTTCAAGCCCATGAGCTGGAAGCGGCCAATGGCTACACTGCCGTTTTGCACATCGACCCCGATGACTCGCCCTCGGCTGGCGAACAGACAGTCCTGAACTTCCTAATCGGCAAAAACGGCGCAAGCTATAACAAGAACGACTATAGTATTCGCGTCGAAATATCAGCTGATGGCGTTGAGACTCGCAGCGTACCTGTAGAGCCT
>JBDSWU010000102.1:0-7158 GCA_039926445.1 Saccharimonadales bacterium (SeqCode) | reverse complement strand
TACCAATCGCTATCGCCCAGAGACTAGCCCAACGTATCGATGAATGTCGGGAGACAGGCTTGCTGACTTGGCTGCGCCCAGATGGCAAAGCCCAGGTTACGGTCTGCTACGAAGACGGCAAGCCAGTCGGCATCGCCAAGATTGTTGCCGCCGTCGCTCACGACGAGGCCACCACTGCATCCCAAGTGCGCTCCGACATCATCGACCACGTCTTTAGTCCGGTGCTGTCCTACTATAAGTTCGAGCTGCCTGCCAATGAGGACGTTATTATCAACGGTACAGGTCTGTGGCATATTCCAGGACCAGAATCTGACGCTGGTCTAACCGGCCGCAAGATTGTTATCGATACCTACGGCGGCTATGCACGAGTTGGCGGGGGTGCCTTTAGCGGCAAGGACCCATCCAAAGTTGACCGTAGCGGAGCCTACGCTGCCCGTTTCATCGCTAAAAATATCGTGGCAGCTGGTCTGGCAACCAAATGTGAAGTTGGACTAGCGTACGTCATCGGTCAGCCATTACCGCTGATGCAGACGATTGAGACTTTCGGCACCGAGACAGTTAGCCAAGACGAGTTACACGCTTTCAAGACTCAGCTGATTGACACCTCCGTCAAGGGCATCATCGACCGCCTAGACCTGCGCCGGCCTATATACAGTCAGACATCTGCCTACGGTCATTTCGGTAAGGCTGACCTGCCGTGGGAACAGCTAGTCAGCGCTTGAATTTTTAAGCGCAAGCGCCTAACATAGTAGTACTAACCAAGGAATACATCTATGAAACTAACAAGAAAGCTCGCCGCATCAATCCTGTTGTTTGGATTGATGTTCATCGCCGCACCGACTTTTGCCGAAGAAAATGCCGTTCAGCCGGCCGATAGTTCAGAATCTGCTGAGATTTCGACAATGTCGGGTTCTAATACTACTAGTCCAAAACAAAAGAATCGAAATACTTTAGCCTACGAAACAAAGTCCGAAGAGCCAGAAAGCTCAGATGTCGAAGCTGCCAAGCGGACCGCCCGCGACAAAGCAGAACAAAAAATGGCAGATATGCGAGCAAGACATAGCCAGCATTCGGCTGAATCACGCCAGAAGTTCTGCAACATGAATAAGGACAAGCTGACTGGTCGCTTCAATGGCCTGCAGACCAGTGCAACTGCTATTCAGACTCACATCGACAGCGTCTACGTCAAGGTGCAGACCTTTGTTGCCGATAAGCAATTGACTGTAACCGACTATGACGGACTGGCCACCAGCGCAAACGTTGCTAAAGCTCTCGCAGTGACCGACATAGCCGCTCTCACTCCCCCTAGCCTTGATTGCACTAGTGATACCGTAGCTACAACTGTGGCCACCTATAAGGAGTCTGCCATCCAGCTGCGCACCGATCTTAAAGCCTACCGCGACGCAGTCAAACAGCTAGCTAAAGCAGTTAGGGCTGCAGCCGTCGCTGCAGCACCAGTCTCAACTACCACAGACACAACTACAGATGGGAGTGCACAATGAAGCGCCTAAATAGCCGCGGCATAGGCCATTTACTAATCATGGTCGCTATAGTTGTGACAGCTGTTGTGGCTGTGGTAGCTATCCGGGTGTCCGACTCTGGACAAAGCCAGCTAGCTACATCTAACAATGCAGCCAAATCAGCTATTCCAGCCAAGTTGAAGTCTACCAAAGATCTCGACGCCGCCATCAATTCTCTAGATAGCTCAAACATTGACAGTCAGCTTGATACGGCTATTCTCGATACCGCTATCAACAACCTCTACTAATCGTATCCTGTTCTACAGACGCAAGTATCGAACAGCCCTCCATGTCAAGTCGATAGGTATTTGGTTGGAAGGAAAACTAGTGTCTAGAGTGAGATCGAATGGGGAGCCAGAGTTGGTTGCGATATAGATATTTTTCCCGCCAATTCCGCCTAGTGCTGGGCTGTTGCCAAACTTAGTTTTGTCTAAGCATATTCCGTTAGACGCCAACAAATACAACGCCGGTGCTGAGGTGGTGCCGCTGTTGCCGAGATAGGCAGCACCTCCGTAAGGACAGAGGCCGGCATTGGAGGCGGGATCTGTACCGTAAACCACAAATGCTAACGGTCCACTACCAGCAACTGTCTGAATCGAGTCAAAGTTGGCCGTACCTTCGATAAAGACGTACTTGATAGCCGCAGTCGGGTTATAAAAGCTGGGTGTGCAGCCCGAGCTAGCACAGAAGTTGGCTCGTATATGGACGTTGTCGTAGATGTTATAGCGATTAGAGCCGAGGTTGATGTCGCCACTAGTCCCACAACTAGAGCTGACGGTACTAGCGTTGTCCGGGTAGTGAGTTTTTTTGCTGGTGGTCGTACTAGGGATGTTGCGGGTGGTGCCGCCAGTTGTCCAGTCGTTGCAGCCGTTAGTAGCATTGGTGTAGCTGCTGTCCATGTACTGCGCCCAAGGCAAGTACGTGGACTGGACGGCAGAGATGTTATTCTGGTTGGCTAAAACATTAAAATCAGTACTGCTACTGTTGCCAGGCGGCGTTATGCAGTTGTTGTAGGCGACAGTAATGTTGGTTTTAGTCTGGCCTGGTGTACTAAATGAGGTCGGTTTCACTAGGTTGCCACTCCCACCTATTGAGCAATTTGTAGCGCCAGTGTTTTTGCCTGCAACCGTAATATTCTCAGCCACAAGATTTGTGGTGTTTTTGGCCATTGTTATGTAGCCGTTAACAGACAAATCTTTAGCATAGACATTTTTAACACCGCTGTCTAAGGCTAAAATGTTACGACTTAGTATAGATGATGCCGTTGATGTTGAGCTGCGCTGTGCCACAACCCGAATTGTCCTAACGTACTTGGCTGTCGTGGCGCTTTTAGGTGAGTAGACTCGACCAACTGCCGTCAGCTGACGCTCCTTGGCAGTGCTGCCGGAAGCAACGTTGATAGTGTAGGTTGCGCGGTAGTGGCTCGAGCTTAGGACCTCAACCTCTGATGCGCTGCCAACGTAAGTATCATTGCCGCTGTTGAGTATGGCTATTGCTGCGTCCGCACCAGACTCTGCGGCATATTGTGACTCAAGCTGAAAAACTCGTCCCTTAGCGCGGGCTAAATTGCCGGCAGCCAGACTAAAGACACCTATCATGATCAAGCCAAGAAACAGCATGATGCCAACTATGCTGACGAGTATCATTCCTTGTTGATTCATGGTTCGTTGTTTTGTCATCACTTATTCCTTAATGCTACGCGAACAACTGTTTGATTGGAAGTATCCGTGGCTTTATAAAACTGAGATTTTTTGGACAGATTGATTGTGAACTCGACAATCTCAACCGATGTGAAGTCTGGGCCGATATACGCGCCAGTGTTAGGGTCAACTATCGAGGTGTAGTCGATTGGGTTACCTGAGCGTGAGAAGTATCTCATGCTGAGGCTGGTGACATTATCTGTGACTACAATGTCTGCAGGACAGCTGTTGGTAGCAATGGCTGCCGGGCAGGTGGTGCGAGCCCGGTTACTCGGCGCCGATGGGTTGGCCAGGGTGCGAGCGAGCAGCTGCTTAGTCGTGCCGTTCATATATAGTATGATCGCATCCTCGTATGGAACGTTGCCGTTATAGATGATCGTCTTGGAGGTGCTGATGCTTGGACGGTTGTAGTAAACAACCGGCGTTATCGTTCCACTTGCCCCGTTGGTGATCGTACCCGGTACAGCGTGTAGTATCAACCAGTGAGTACCGCTTGCGTCACCTGGATCTGGCTTGCCAGTGTTGGCGTCTGCCAAGTTATTTTGGTTGATAAGACCGGAAGAGGAGTCGATGCTGCGACGCAGAAAATCGCCGGCGTTTAATCGCGACACAAGTGTGGTTGAGGCGTTGCTAAGGGTAATTGTCCTGCCCCAATAGCTCAGAGCAAATGAGCTAATAGTTGCGAAAAGCAACCCAGACACAATCATTACCACTAAAAGTTCGACAACGGTTAGGCCTCTGCTATCGAGGTGTCGTCGTCTCATTGTTGCCCTATCCCGTTACGAGTTATTAACATCCGTAGTTCCAGCGGCGGCAGACCGGCGTTAGGCGACGGGTAGCCTACTTTAACCGAAATAATTTTGGAGTCGGGTATGGCTTTGAGTGGATCGGCTGCCGGAAGGTTTGGCGTATCTGTCAGGGTCAGAACTGGGGCATAAGTTACGGTGCGAGTACTTCCATCCTCGCGGAGGAAGACGTTGTTGGGATAACAGTTATTGCTACTAGTTAGCGAGTTAAACTCCAGGGCCCGATCTAGCTCCGGACAGGCGCTGAGAACGGCGTACATTTGGTTGAGCTGGCGGGTCAGATCATATATATGAGTCACCGAGTTGAAGGCCCCCACAGTGAACGACACTACTATCGGCAGCACAACAATAGCCACAAGAATTTCGACTATACTAAATCCCCGGTCATCAAGAGCGTTTGAGCGGCTAAAAACTATGTTGGTCATGCTTATGTTAAGTATAGCTCAGTTGCTCTAGCGACCGCAATTAGACGAAGAAATCGATGTCTCGTAGCTGGTCAGGCATAAAGCCTTGGGGGTGCTTAAAATCAGCCTCCCACTTGGTGCCCAAGCCGTATCCAAGGTCTTTCATAAGTTTGGTCGGCGCATTGCGTAGGTGCAGCGGTACTGGCAAGTCTGGGTAGTCGTGGGCGGCCGTAAGCGCGGCACTCATAGCGTCGGTGACCTGACGGGACTTCTGGGCTTTGGCCAGGACGCTGGCGCAGTGAAACAGGGCGTACTGGCCCTCGGGTAGTCCAATTCTCTCTATGGCTAGAAAGGTCGAAACCGCCAAGTTGAGAGCCGCGGGCGCAGCCAGGCCGATGTCCTCGGAGGCAAAGATGACCATCCGACGGGCAATAAATTTGGGATCCTCACCAGCCTGGAGCATGCGAGCCAGGTAGTACAGCGACGCGCTGGCGTCCGAGCCGCGCATGCTCTTGATGAAAGCGCTGATGACATTATAGTGATACTCGCCTTTCTTGTCGTAGCCGGGCAGGCGAGTCTGGGCGGCGGTCTCAATAACGTCCGGTGTTATCGGCTTGCCACCAGCCAGCTGCTTGGCTAATTCTAGGTTACCTAGGGCGACTCGGGCATCGCCGCCAGATATCTCAGCCAGCAGATCAACTGATTTGGTCGGTAGCTTAATCTTTTCTGCCTTGGCGGCCCGCTTGATGATATCGATGATCGCTTGCTTGTCGAGTGGCTCCAGCACCAGTACGCGCGACCGGCTGAGCAAAGGATTAATCACCTCAAAACTCGGGTTCTCCGTCGTCGCCCCAATCAAAATGATCGTTCCGTCCTCGACATGTGGCAGAAAAGCGTCCTGCTGGGCCTTGTTGAAACGGTGTATCTCATCTACGAACAGTATTGTTTGCATGCCGAGCCGCCGGTTTTGAGCCGCCCGCTCGACGGTCTTGAGCACGTCAGCTTTGCCCGATGTAACTGCCGACAGCTCCATAAATTCGGCACCAGTCTCACGGGCAATGATCCGCGCCAGCGTCGTCTTGCCCGAACCCGGCGGCCCCCAAAGTATCAGGCTAGTCGGCTGTTTGTGTTCAATAATTTCGTGAATAATTTTGCCAGCACCAACCAGGTGCTGTTGTCCCAGCACCTCGGCCAATGTCTCCGGTCGCTGGCGCTCCGCCAATGGTCGCTTGTCCATACTTCTATTATACGTGGTAGCATAGATATATATGGCAATAGATTACGCGATCACCGCCCAGGGTCTGACCAAATCCTACGGTACCAACCACGTCTTAAAGGGTATCGACATTAATGTCCGGCGCGGCACGATGTTGGCGCTTTTGGGTCCGAATGGTGCCGGCAAGACGACAGTAGTTCGCATCTTGAGTACGTTGCTCAAAGCTGACAAGGGCAGTGTGACAGTTGAGGGCTACGACCTGGCCAAGGACGCCGACAAAGTCCGTACTGTCATAGGCCTAACTGGCCAATCGGCTGCCGTTGATGAGCTGCTGACCGGCCGCGAGAACCTAGTGATGATGGGTCGCCTCTACCGTCTGACGCAGGATAGTGCCCGAGCGAGGGCCCAGGAACTACTTGAGGAGTTTGACCTGACCAAAGCCGCTGATCGCCCTGCCAAAACCTATAGTGGTGGTATGCGCCGCCGCCTTGATCTGGCGGTCAGTCTCATCGCTTCGCCGCCAGTCATCTTTCTGGACGAACCCACCACAGGGCTCGATCCGCGCTCGCGATTGAGCATGTGGGCGATTATCAACGACCTGAAAGCTAAGGGCACGACCATCTTGCTGACCACCCAGTATCTAGAGGAAGCTGACCAGTTGGCCGATAACATCATAGTCATCGATGGCGGCAAGGTCATCGCCGAGGGCACCAGCAGTCAGTTGAAAGCCAAAGTTGGCAAGGATCGCCTCGAAATAAGCTTTAAAGATGCCAAAACCCTGGCTGCAGCCATCAAAAAACTCGGTAACAGCGTCGTTGACGCAAGCGACAAAGACAACTCGCTGACCGTCGTTCTCAGTGACACTAATAAGGACCTGCGCAAAGTCCTCGACGACCTCGCCGCCGCCAAACTGGAACTGTCCGGCATGGCCGTCCACAAGCCCACGCTCGATGATGTCTTCTTGAGCCTAACAGGCAAAAAGGAGACTAAATAATGTCTGTCGATCGTGTCGTACTAGAATTCACTAAGCAACCGCGAGCCGTCTCCAACTTCACCGACGCCTGGATCATGATCAAGCGTTCGTCAACGCACATCCTGCGCAACCGCGACCAACTACTCGGCACCTTCTTCCAGCCGATCATGTTCCTGGCCCTATTCGCCACCGTCTTTGGCGGCGCCATCAGCAAAGCTCTGCCGCCCGGCGTCTCCTACATCAACTTCCTGATGGCCGGCATCATCATCCAAACCATCGCCTTTGGCTCGACCACCACCGCCATCGCCATCTGTAACGACCTCAGTAAGGGTATCGTTGACCGCTTTCGTTCACTGCCCATGAATAACCTGGCCGTACTAACTGGCCACGTTATCTCCGACCTGCTACGCAACTTCATCTCACTAGTCGTCATGGTCCTAACCGGCCTAGCCATCGGCTTTCGCCCCCACGCCGACTTTACGGGCTGGCTAGCCATCATCGGCATAGTCTTCCTATTCACCCTAGCGTTCTCCTGGCTG
>JBDSWU010000101.1:0-10865 GCA_039926445.1 Saccharimonadales bacterium (SeqCode) | reverse complement strand
TAATCATCCTAATCAGCTCAGTTGAGACGATTTCCATGTGACCGCCGGCAGCCGTCTTGTCGGTGGCCGCCTGTTCAGTGATAGCCCGAGCTTGCTTCTCGTCTTTGACAACTTTGAATTCATCACCAAAAGCTGGCAATGTCTTGAAGCCGGTTATGGCGACTGGCATTGACGGTGTTGCTTGTTTGATGGCAACACCATCGGTAGTTTCGAGATTGCGAACTTTGGCGTAGCTTGATCCGGCGACTATGAAGTTTCCGGGCTTGAGCGTTCCAGTTTCGATGAGCGCGTGAGCGACAGCGCCCCTACCCTGTTCAACATGAGCTTCGATGATCAGGCCACGAGCTGGACCCTCGACATCTGCCTTAAGCTCCTCTACATCAGTCACCAGCAGTATCATATCCAGCAGCGCTGGGATACCGTCCTTGGTTTTGGCCGATACTGGCACGACGATAGTGTCACCACCCCACTCTTCGGTCAACAAATCGTGTTCGGACAATTGCTGTTTAAGGCGGTTGATGTCTGCGCCTTCTTTGTCCATCTTGTTGGCTGCGACTATGATCTTGACGCCAGCCTTGCGGGCAAACCTAATCGCCTCGATGGTCTGGGGCTTAATGCCATCATCAGCCGCTACGACGATAACCACGATGTCAGTCAGTACAGCACCATGCTCACGGATAGCAGCAAAGGCTTCGTGACCGGGTGTGTCGAGAAAAGTGATAACGCGATCATTGTGTGTAATCTGGTAGGCCGAAATGTGCTGAGTGATGCCGCCAGCCTCACCCTTTGCGACGTCAGCACCACGAATAGCGTCAAGCAATGAGGTTTTGCCGTGGTCGACATGACCCATAACAGCCACAACTGGCGGGCGGTCAGCCGCATCAGCAGCGTGGGTTGGCTTCTCGCGAGCAGCCACCACCGTCTCGTTAGCTGTTTTTTTGACCAGATTGACATTAAGATCGAGCTCTTCAACTATGATCGTCGCAGTGTCGTAGTCAATTCGCTCATTGATGGTGGCGAAAACACCGTTTTTCATAAGTTCACCAATCAGGCGAGAGGCTGGTATAAGCAGCCGCTCGGCCAGGGTTCCGACCGTAATCATGTCTTCGATCTCAATCGTTGATGCAGTTGCTTGAACTGGTGTTGTCGGCTCTGCCATGACTTGTCCTTCCCTGGCCGCTACAGCGGCGCTTATTTAGTACTTACTTCTTGGCTTCTTTCAAAGACAAAGCAATCTTGCGGTTATCAGTGTCGATATCGAGCACCTTGAACTGCTTCTTTTCGTTGAGCTGGAACAGCTGCTCTGGGTCAACCGTCTCTTCGTCGCTCATCTCGCTGACGTGGACCAAAGCCTCAACGCTCGAGCTCAGCTGAACAAAGGCCCCAAAGGGAGTGATGCGAGTGACTTTGCCCTCAACAACATCGCCCTTTTTGAATTCTTTGACCTCTGACAGCCAAGGATCCTCGGACATCTGCTTTAGGCTCAGGCTCAGGCGATCACGGTCAATAGCAATGATCTTGGCCTTGAGAGTATCTCCAACCTTGACGTAATTACGTGGGTTGTCGACACGCTCCCAGCTAATCTCACTAATGTGGATTAAGCCTTCGATGCCGTCCACATTGACGAATGCACCGAAGTCAATGACGCCAGTAACAACGCCCTCCACCTCGTCGCCAACCTTCAACTCGCTGAAGCGAGCCTGCATGTCGTCTTTAACAGCTTCCTTCTCGGAGAAGATCAGCTTGTTGTCGCGGCGGCTAACGTCCAGTACGCGGACGCGCAGTGGTTGATTGGTCAAGGCGTTGAGCTTCTGCAGGATCTCGTCCTTGTCAGCACCACTTACCCGTGGGTAGTGACCGGCAGCCAGTTGTGATACTGGCAGGAAACCGCGGATACCTTCCAGCTCGACCAATAGGCCGCCCCGGTTAGCATCGTAGGCGGTAACTTCAACAATTTCGTTGGCATCGAACATACGCTGTAGTTCGTCCCAACCCTTGTCTTTGACAGCCCGCTTCATGCTAAGCAGCGCGTGACCCTCGTCCATCTCAGCGTCAATCACGCTGACAGTAACAGCCTGACCGACTTCCAGTACCTGGCCATGACCAATCTCGCGGCGCATAACCACGCCGACGCCCTTGGCGCCCAGGTCGATCCAGACCTCATTCTTTTTGATCGAGGTAACTACACCTTCGACCACTTCAGTGCTGTTCAACTGAGCGATATCGCTTCCAGCTAACAGCTCATCCATTGTAATTTCGTTCTTAGACATATCCCTATGCCTCCTTGTAAGTGTATTTCTCGCATAGACCTCGTCAGCCAAGTCCAATACTCAAGTATCGATTCGAACCTTAAAGTTTCTATGAAAGATTAACCTTGATTATATCTGATGTCACCCTGTTAGTAAAGTGACCCTCCCCGCCCCTCACGACTAATCCCATTCATGTAATAGGGACGCGGGATTTCTAGGCTTTAACTGTCTACACATACCCGTTCTCGATTTGTATAGTATTTTGTATAATCGCTGTTTCTGACCCCTGAGGAAAATAGGCGATTATATTTATTTATATACAAATGGGAATAGGCTGTGTACCTAGTTGTAAGGTTGAAGAAGTAAGCCCGAAACAAATAACCAAAAAGACAGCAAGCTAGAGGTAACGAGGTCGATGGCCCACCACAAGCCCAAAAGCCTACACAAAACCCTAGCGGAGCCCTATTACAGGAATGCGATTAAGCGATTAAAAAACCAAACCAGACCTGCTAAACTAAAGGCATGTATTTAGGCATCGACATCGGAGGCACAAAAACGCTGGTAGCAGTCCTGTCCAAGGCTGGCAAAGTAGTCGAATCGGCCAAGTTCCCTACTCCTGAGAAATACAGTAATTTCCTCCTGGAGCTAGCCCACACCGTTCACCATCTAGAGCACCGCGAATTCCAGGCGGCTGCCGTGGCTGCCCCCGGTCGGATCGACCACAAACGCGGTGTAGTCCTGGATCTCGGTAACTTGCCCTGGCACAACGAGCAGGTTCAAGCCGATTGTGAAAAGATCGTCAAATGTCCGGTAGTGCTGGAGAACGATGCTAAATTGGCCGGTCTCGGCGAAGCATTGTTGCACCCAGATGCCCAAACAGCGCTGTATGTCACCGTTAGTACCGGAATCGGTACTGGAGTAGTCCGCGACGGACGCCTCGACGCCACATTATCGAACATGGAGGGCGGCCACATGCTGTTGCCTTTCAAGGGCAAACTGACCAAGTGGGAGTCGTTTGCAAGCGGCAAAGCTATATATAATCACTTCGGTAAGAAGGCAGTGGATATCCACGACGAAGCCAGCTGGCGCTACGTAGCAAGAAACCTGGCGCCCGGATTCTTTCAGATGATTGCCATCGTCCAACCCGATCTAATCATCATTGGAGGCAGTATTGGTAGCTACTTTGACCGCTACGGCGCGTACCTAGAGGAGGAGCTCAATAAGCTCGAAGTACCGATGGTACCGATTCCGCGCATTGTCCAAGCTCAACGCCCAGAGGAGGCCGTCATATATGGCTGTCACGCACTTATCGAACAAACTTTCCCTCACCATGCAGCGTCTGCTTGAGCAGCTCAGCCAGCGCTTTCCGGCAGTCACATTCACGGCCGGTAGCCAGTTTTGCTGGTCGCCTGAGTCTGGCGAAGTAATATACAACGCCAAATCCCGCGGTAAACAGGCCCGCTGGTCGCTTCTACACGAAACCGGACATGCCCTGCTCGGCCACCGCCGCTTTCAGGCCGATTACGAGTTACTCCAGATGGAAATTAGCGCCTGGGAAAAAGCTCGTGAGCTTGCTGTCGATTTTGACGTCAAACTCGAGGAAAATCACATACAGGATTGCTTGGATACCTATCGTGATTGGCTATACCGTCGCTCGTTATGCCCGTCTTGCGCCACCCAGAGCTTCCAGACTGCCGATTACGAACACTACCGCTGCCACAACTGCCACGCCATATGGGGCGTCGGCAACGACCGCTTTGCGCGGACATATAGAAAAACCCGCTTCGTGTGAAGCGGGTTTGACTGGGAGAAGCGCTAGTTAGGCTTCTTTTTTGGTGCTACCACGGCGGCTAATACGGCCACCTTTGGCGCCAGCTGCACGGGCTAGTTCGCGATTAGCGAAGAAACCACCGGTACGGCCGAGCTTACCGCCCTTTGCACCGATGCTAGCATAGAAGTTGTCACCATATTTAGCTTTGTTAGTTGCTGCTGCGGCTTTGCCGCCTGCTTTAGTCCCTGCCATGTGAGGCTCCCTTGGTTATTTGACATAGTCTCTCGAAATAAAAAAGGGTCCCCACGCGCTAACGTGGAAACCCTCATTTCATTCGAAATCACTAGCATAATATCATGCTATTGCTTCTATGTCAATAAGCTTGTGGCTTATTATTCTCGCGAGCGGCGGGAGATTGCCCCACCGATTGCTCCGTACTGACTAGCGCGCTTGCGCCCCTCGGTGCCGGCGGCAAAACCACCGGTGCGACCACGTTGGCCACCTAGTTTACCGATTCGTGAGTAAAAGTCAGCGCCATGCTTCTGCTTATTCTTTTCGGCGGCCAAACGACCACCTTTTGCTGTTCCTGCCATATATCCTCCTTATTCGAGCGGCATTACTGTCACGTAAACACTACGTCGCCGTGCTCGAATATGGTTATGGTAACCCAGAATGCTGTGTCTCGTCTGTAATATATTTAGCAGAACACTATTAGGGATTGCTGGTGGAGCCTGTGGCTGATGCATCCTTGTTGAAGGTTAGTGGCGCGACCAATACGACGTGGTCGGTGCTTGGTCGGTATAGAATGGCCTGGCCAGCTTTAGCATACATTAGGACTTTGTCGCCATTCTTGGCTTTATCAAAGAAGGCCGACTGCTGGCGAGCCTGCTGGACATCGCTGACACTAGCAATCGTCGGCGTTTCACCAGTCGGCACAGATACCAATCTGCCGACTGCAGCGATTAACTCATCGGTCTGTCGCTGGACAGCCAGCTGTGGGTTGGCGTTAAGAGTCGTTACCTGCTGGCGCAGGTCGCTGCGCTCGCTGTAGAGCGTCCAACTCCAGTAACCCAGCCCCAACAAGGCCACGACCATTATCACCTCAAGGACAAGGCGTCCGTTTAGCGGCTGCCGCCTACGTGGTACTCGAGCATCTTCGGCTATCTCCACTGGAGCAGTAAATGGTTCGACGAACTCTGGTGCACTGTGCTGAGGCACTGGCTCTTCAATAGGTTCTGGATTAACGAACGTCTGCTCGGCAGTAGGAGCATCGTCATCGGTGCTCCTAGTAGTTGCGTCGTCGACTGGCTCCTCGGGCACAGCTACAGAAACCACTACCGGCCGGGTTTCGATCACCTGCGGCTGTGCCTGACTAGGGGTCCGCGGCTTGCGTGGCTTAACGGGCCGCATAACGGCGTCAAAATCTTCGTTTTCAGATGGCATCATGTCAACTTCCCTCCCTGGGCGTTCATGCTTGTGCTTACCTATAGCCTACACTACCGAGCGGCAGACTGCCAAGTCTTTATTGACCGGTGGTTGTGGCTGGGCTAGCTGCTGCGGTACTGCTGCCAGTTCCTAGATTGATGGGCGCCACCTGTATGACCTTTTTGGTGCTCGGACGATACAGAACTACCTGTTGGGCCTTTGCGAACATTAGAACCTTGTCTCCGACCTCGGCTCGAGCAAAAAAAGCTTGATTCTGGAGCTTGCTAGGGTCCTGGACTGTGGCTACCGTCGGGATCTCGGCACTAGGCAGCTCAAGCACTGAGGCAACTTGATCCCGAAGCGTGATTGCTTCGGTTTTAGCAGCCGACGAAGAAGAAGTCGCTTTGGAAGTCTGAGACTTCAGATTATTGGTCAGTTGAACCTGATATATCACGACAGCCACTAGCAGACCGACCACCAAGACTACTGCGATAGCTTTATAGTTAGCACGAACGTAGGCCCTCAGTGTTTGCTGATCATCTACCTCGGTGACTGTTTGTTTTACTGCAGTATCGTTCTGCATAGAACTTCCCTCTCGTTTGCTAATGCTTATTATACGTTCAGTCTCTCCGAACGGCAAATTTATGGCGTCAGTACCGGCTGGTCGGTGGTGAACGGATTGGTGACAGCCGTAGCAGTCCATGAGAACTGATAGTCCTGGGCAGATGTCGTCGGCATGATAATGTCAAAACCGGTAGCGGTGACATTGGTGTAGCTGTAGGTAGCGAACTGGCCGTTACCGAGGCTAACCGTAATGATCGGCGCCGTAGCATATGGCTTACTAAACTTGACGCTGACGATGCTCTGACCAGTGTGGATGATGGCGTAGCCAGCCGAGTTGTTGCTGAGCGTTAAACTACCGTTGGCGGTAATATTGCCATCGAAGGTAGCGTCACCGATGAAGCGAGCGGCCTGCGCAAAGGTCGCATTACCGTTAACAATCATAGCACCGTTGACGATCAAGTCGAGGTTCACGACCTGATTACCCACCGATAGATTTGTAAAGTCGACTGGGTTACCATCGTAATCCTTGAGCCCCGACCCGCTTGATTGGTTGGTCTCTAAAGCAGTCACACGGGTTTTGAGGTCATTGATATCCATTTGCAAGCCATCGATTGCATCGTTGAGATTAACGCCGTTGGACGTGACTGATGCGAAGGTAGCATTACCCTTGGAATCGATGAAGTGTGCTAATTCAGTGACCGCATCGAGCGTGTAGACGCTCAGGCCACGGTAATTTACTTGGTAGATACCATCGCTGCGCTGATTAACTAAATCTGGGAATATCTGCATCAATTCCTGAGCGATGACACCCTGCTGCAGATTACAGTCGAGGTGTAAATCGGCGTAATCTGGGTCATCACACTTGTAGAAGAAGCTATACGTACCAACGTTTTTTATCTTGTCTAGAGCGGCTGGTTCGAGTACCTGGATATCTGTTTTGAGGCGAATATCGGATATTCCGGTAGCGTCGTTAGTACAAACGCCCGAGGTGATGATTCCACCCGTTAGTTTGGCGGTGCCAATGTACTGACTAGCGGTACAGATGGCTAAGGTTGCGCCGTCCGTACCACCAACCTGGAAATTGGTAGTAGCATTAATCGTACTAGCTGCTGTCACTGCGCCAGCGCTAGTGATTTTAAACTTGCTTGCACCATTGTTTTGCAGATTTATCAGGTCGGCAGTGGTGGCGCTGGAGGTGTTGAGGCCAAGGTAGGTACCGTTTCCACTACCACCCGTGATGGCGGCGGCCCCAAATTGCACTAGCGAGCTGGTACCGACCGCAGCAGGTGCACCGGTGATTGCTAACTCAGTAGCGCCAGTACCAGACAAAGTCAGCGTATTATTGGCGGCGATGGTTGTAGCGTCAGAAATTGCACCGGCAAGGGTAATGCCACCACTGTTATTGTTGAAACCACCCGTAATTGACGCGCCTGCTGAAGTTACCGTCAGTCCGGCAATGTTCTGGAGAGCTTTGCCGCTGGTCAGGACAGTCGTACCTGCGATTTGCAAGCCGCCCTTGGCGAGGTTGAGGTCAGCCGTGCCGGTGCCACTATTTGTAATTGCCAGGACATTGGCGCCTGCCCCGTTGAGATCATGGGTCAAGTTACCGCTCTTGAGCGTGGTTGCGCTGATGACAATGATATTGGAGCCACTAGCTAGGGTTAGGTCGTTAGCGCCAGTAGTGCTGACTGTCAGTGCGCCGGCGTTGGTTACTAATGGTGTGGTGACACTGGTGGTGAAGCTTGGGTTGTTTACTGTTGCGATACTCAGCGTGCCACCCAAGGCAACGCTGGCACCAGCACTGATGTTATTGCCACTCGTGATAGTGATACTGGAGTTAGCCAGCTCAGCGTTGGTGACTGCACTACTGGTGATCGCACCAGCAGCACCGGCGTGGAGGATGCCGGTAGTCAACGAACTTAGGGTAGTAGCGCCACCAAATGTGTTGCCACCGGATACGTTGATTCCACCGGTGCCCGTGATCTGACCGGTGCCGGCGTTGTGACCAACGCTGGTAATCAAGCCAGCTGTTGTCAGCGCACCGGAGTTGGTGACTGAGAACTTGCTGACGCCGTTGGCCTGGAAGTTTAGGAAGTCGGCGGCTGAGCCGGCGCCACTTACCGGCGTATTGAGACCAAAGTAAGTACCGCCATTAGCAGCCGCGTTACCGCCGGCAATAGCACTGCCAACCTGGATCAGGCTGCTGGTTGCGCTCGCTGCTGGTGTGCCAGTAACGGCCAGGCCAGTTGTGTTTGCATTAGCAGTGATTAGTCCGGTGAAGGATGGGTTGGCTTTGACATCAAGCGTGTTAGCGCTGACGCCGCCACCAGCAGTTGCGGTGATCGTACCAGTAAGGTTGCCACCACCGGTAAAGCCAGTGCTAGTGTTGCCTTGGGCAGCGGTGTTGGCGCCTGAGCCATAAGTAACGCTCAGTGTAGGCGTGCTGCCGGTGCCGGTGTTGCCACTAGTTGTAAGTCCGGTTAAGCTGCCGAGAGTAGCTACGTAGTTACCACTGGTAATCGCACTGGTTGGGATGGCAATAGCGGTGCTGCCAGATGCGGTTAGTCGACCCTGCTGGTCAACAGTAAATGTTGCTACTGAGGAGGCTGAGCCGAATGAGCCGACAGTTGCTGTAGTGTTTGCCAAGTTAAGCGTAGTGGTGCCCCCAAGTGCGACTGATCCACCACCCGAGAGGCCGGTGCCAGCGGTAACGGTCAAAGCACCGCTACCCGTCAGGAAGCTGTTACCGACTGTGCCGCTGCTGATGTTACTGCCGTTAAGGCTGGTTAAGGCTGAGCCATTACCACTGAAGCTGGTAGCAGTCACTGCGCCAGTGTTAGTAACAAGGAATTTACTAACGCTATTAGCTTGGAAGTTCAGGAAGTCAGCGGCCGAGCCGGCACCACTGACTGGGGTGTTGAGACCGAAGTAGGTACCGCCATTGGCGCTAGCGTTGCCGCCGGCGATGACGCTGCCGAGTTGGAAGAGGCTGCTAGTAGCGCTGGCGGCTGGGGTACCGTTTAGAGACAAGCCAGTTGTGTTGGACGAACCGGTTATTAAACCTGAGAAGCTAGGGTTGTTGATGACAGTTAGCGCAGTACAAGTACCGCCACTGCCGAGCGTAATGGTGTTACCGGTGCCGCTGAGGTTACCGGTGCCAGATGGGCAGGTGAAGGTTGTGTCACCGCGGACTGCAGTAGTGCTGGTAGCACCGTAGTTAACAGATACAGTTGGAGCACTGCCGGTGCCACCAATGGTTGTGCCCGTACCAGCCCCAACGCTAGTTACGTAAGCACCTGAAGTGTCAGTGCCGAGTACTACTGCACCAGTAGAAAGCACACCGGAAGCGTTGGTGTGGACTACACCGGTGGTGTTAAGCCCGGAGAGCGTGGTCGTGCCACTAACGGTCAGGCTGCCAAGCGTGCCCAAACCGGTGATGTTACCGAAGCTGCCACTGGCAAGATTGGCGTTTGTGATGGTGTTGTTGGCGATCTTAGTACCGGTAACAGCGCCCGCGGCGATAGTAGTAATGCCAGTGTTGCCTACCGAAACATCGCCGCTAAATGTAGCGAAAGTTGGTGTACCGCCGGCGTTGGCGATCAGCACTTGTCCGCCAGTGCCTGCAGCCGTAACTTGCAGTGCACCTGAGCCGTTACCGTATACGATGCCATTGCTAGTGAAGCTGGCTGCGCCGGTGCCGCCACGGGCTACAGATAGCTGACCGGCAAAACTTAAGGTAAGCGCATTTCCGCTAATTGACCCTTGTAGATTTGTATCATTGACAACAGATGTGGCGGCGGCTGAGTTGAGGACGTTGCCGGATTGGGTTAGGCCGGTGCCGGCGATAACAGCATCGGTTGGCACCCAGGCACTGCCATTCCACTCGAAGGTACTAGTGGCACCAGCGCTAATGGTGTTACCACCCATTACGAAGCTGGTGGTCCCGACGTTATTTATAACCAGCAGACGACCGGCGGTGCTGGTAGTTGGCACTGGCATTGTCAGCGTTTGACCTGCTGTAGTCTGGGCGATGCTGAAAGTAGTAGAGACATCGACGGTCGTAGCAGCCGAGCCGATGCTGCCGCCGGTAGCGAAGTTGCCGAGTGCGGTGGCAGTTAGTAGCGTGCTGCCACTGTTGGTAAGTTGGCTGCCGCTGAAGTTGGCAGCGCCAGTAACGCCCAGGCCGGTCAATGTGCCGACAGCCGTGATGTTACCGTAGCTGCCGCTGGCGAGGTTAGCGTTAGTGATTGTATTGTTGGCGATCTTAGTACCGGTAACAGCGCCGGCACCGATGGTAGTTGTACCACTGCCGTTGATACTGACATCGCCAGTAACGGTCTGGTTGACGATAGCCGAGCCATTGTACTGCAGGATTTGGCCGGAGCTAATCGAAGATAATGTCAGTGTGGTGCTCTGGAGTTTGGCAACAGTTGGGTTCGGGAAATTGCCAGCCAAGTCACCACCAGCGGCACCGGTTGGAGCAGCACCGGTAATTACTACGGCTGATGCACTCGTGATACGACCTTTACTGTCGACAGTGAACTGACCAACGTGGGTGGCATCACCATAAGTACTAGGACTGACAGCGGTGTCGGCCAGTGTCAGAGCGCCCGCTGCACCTAGAGTGGCATCGCCGCTCAATGTGGCAAATCCTGGTACCCCACCTACCCCTGCAACTAACAATTGGCCACCTGTCCCAGCAGCAGTCACTTGGAGCGCACCGCTGCCATTGCCGTAGACGATACCATTGCTGGTGAAGCTGGCTGCACCAGTGCCACCACGGGCTACCGACAGCTGGCCGGCGAAGCTCAATGTTAGAGCGTTTCCGCTAATTGACCCTTGTAGATTTGTATCAT
>JBDSWU010000100.1:0-12673 GCA_039926445.1 Saccharimonadales bacterium (SeqCode) | reverse complement strand
CCTTGCCGCCTTTTGATATCGAGAAGTACGAAATACTGATAGAGCTTTAGAGCATGTGCTTCAGGTATTGGCCGGTGTAAGATGTTTTGACCTTTGCGATCTGCTCGGGAGTGCCCTCGGCGACGACTTGACCACCAGCGCTGCCACCTTCCGGCCCCATGTCGATCACCCAGTCGGCGTTTTTGATGACATCGAGGTTGTGCTCGATAACGACCATACTGTTGCCGGTGTCGACCAGTGCGTGCAACATCGTCAGTAGCTTATCGACATCAGCCATGTGCAAACCAGTCGTCGGCTCGTCCAGTATGTACAGCGTGCGGCCTGTTGGGCGGCGCGATAGTTCACTGGCTAGCTTGATGCGCTGGGCTTCGCCGCCCGATAACTGAGTCGCGGGTTGTCCGAGCGATATATAGCCAAGGCCAACATCAACCAGCGTTTGTAACTTACGAGCTATAGTTGGGATGTTCCCGAAGAAATCAAGGGCCTGTTCACAGTTCATGCCCAATATGTCGCTGATAGTTTTGCCTTTGTAGTGGATCTCGAGTGCTTCGCGGTTATAGCGCTTACCGTTGCAGACTTCGCACGGCACGTAGACGTCGGGTAGGAAGTGCATCTCGATTTTGATGATGCCGTCGCCGGCGCAGTGCTCGCAGCGGCCTCCCTTGACGTTGAAACTGAAACGACCGGCATTGTAGCCACGTAGTTTTGCTTCGGGGACACTGGCGAACAGCTCACGTATCGGGGTGAATAGCCCGGTGTAGGTCGCCGGGTTGGAGCGCGGTGTCCGGCCAATTGGGCTCTGGTCGATGATGATTGCCTTGTCGAGCTGCTTAATGCCTTCAATGTCGTCGTGCTTACCAGGAACGGTGCTGGCTCTGTGCAATCGGGCAAGCAACTCTTTGGCCAAGATGTCGTTGATCAGGCTGGATTTACCGGAACCAGAGACACCAGAGACGACGACTAGTTCACCCAGTGGAATTGTAACGTCGAGGCCGCGAAGGTTATTCTCACGAGCGTTTTTGATGACCAGCGTTTTGCCATTGCCGGTGCGGCGTTTTTTGGGCACGGCGATCTTTTTGACACCAGACAGGTATTGTCCAGTTAAGCTGGCCGGGTTACTTATAACCTCGGATGGTGTCCCGCTAGCAACGACTTTGCCACCGTGAATGCCAGCGCCTGGACCGATGTCGATAAGCCAGTCGGCGACCCGAATAGTGTCCTCGTCGTGCTCGACAACAATCACGGTGTTACCCAGATCTCTAAGGTGCTTAAGGGTACGAATAAGCCGTTCGTTGTCACGCTGATGCAGACCGATGCTCGGTTCGTCGAGGACATACAGCACCCCCTGCAGACCAGAACCGATCTGTGTCGCTAGTCGGATGCGCTGGGCTTCGCCGCCTGATAGAGTCGTGGCACCGCGCAGCAGGTTGAGGTAGTTGAGTCCGACGTCCTGCAGAAATTGCAAACGAGCGCCAATCTCTTTTAGGATCATCTCGGCAATCTTGGTTTCCTTAGCATTCAACTTGAGACCACGGAACCAAGCCAAAGCGTCATCTATCGACAGGCTGCAAACCTGCATAATTGACTGTTCACCGACATTTATTGCCAGAACTTCAGGCTTAAGGCGCATTCCCTCGCAGGCGTGGCAGGGCTTTTCTTGCATAAAACGCTCGATGTCACGACGAATGAAATCGCTGTCGGTTTCCTTGTGACGGCGCTCCAGGTTATTGACGACACCCTCGTAGGTCGTGTCAAAAGCTCGGCCAGCGCCGAGACCTAAACGGTAACTCTGCTTGCCGGTGCCGTACATAACTAGTTTTATTTGCTCTGCAGTTAGCTCAGAGGTCGGCACCTGCAGGCTAAAGCTGTAGTGATCGGCGACAGCCTGCAACTTTTTCATGTACCAATTGTCGACATTTATACGATTGTAGGGCCGGATGGCGCCCTCGGCGATCGTCAAATTTCCGTTAGGGATGACCAGCTCGGGATCAACCTCAAGTCGTGAGCCTAGACCAGTACAAACCGGACACGCGCCTTGCGGCGAGTTGAACGAAAATGTCCGCGGCTCGAGCTCTGGTATGCTGATCTCAGGGTGTTGCGGACAGGCATACATCAGGCTGTAACTCCAAGTCTGCTCGCTGTCAGCGTCCAGTACTACGACTTTCCCCTCGGCGACTTCCAGCGCCTGTTCTATAGACTGGACTAGTCGGCTAGCGCTGTCGGTGTCATTGACCAAACGGTCGACTACGACTTCGATACGGTGGCGATAAGCCTTGTCCAATTCCGGAAACTCATCGAGCGCATAGACCACGCCGTCGACCCGAACACGAGCAAAACCAGCCCGCTGGTACATCTCGGGTATGTGCTCGAACGCACCTTTTTTGTCGATAACCACCGGTGCTAATATCAACAGTCTCATACCGTGGGTCGTGGCGTTAATCTGGTCAACAATACCGGTGATGGTTTGCCTGACGACCGGGCTGCCGTCAACAGGACAATGCGGCACACCAATTCGAGCATAGAGCAATCGCAAGTAATCATATATTTCGGTGACGGTTGCGACAGTCGAGCGTGGATTTCTTGAGGTAGATTTTTGATCTATCGAGATCGCTGGACTTAGGCCATCGATCTGGTCAACGTCGGGCTTTTCCATTAAACCGAGGAACTGCCTGGCGTAACTAGACAGTGATTCAACGTAGCGCCGCTGGCCCTCCGCATAGATCGTATCGAATGCCAGGCTCGATTTGCCGGAACCACTGAGTCCAGTAATTACAACCAATTTCTCACGTGGAATTGTGACGTCAATATTCTGCAAATTGTGTTCACGCGCACCCTTAACCACGATCGAATCAGCCATCGCACCTCCTGTAAGTCCGGGTATTATACAGAAAAATCAGTTTATTTTCTAGTCACCACGTTCTGAAACCGTACCAATTTTCCAAACAATCGGTCCAATGTCTAGATTATGAACTGGCAGATCGGTGGATAAAAGTTCTGTGAACTCCTTTTGCATAGTCTCATTGTCGGCTGCTATCGGAAGCCGCATAAAGGGAATGTGCAGGGCTCGACCAGGATAAAATTTATTGCGAGGTAGCTTTTTGCCAGCGGCCGTATTGATCGAAACTTGGTGCAACATCTCTTCTTGTGCCAAAAGAACGTCTGCAACATGACCCTCCTGGCTATCAATCAACAGCGAAAATTCGCTGCCATAGACTCTGGGGTAGGGCTGAACCGAAAGGCCAATTTCATTAGCCCGGGCCAGCATTGGCTGTTGCTTTTCATAGTACAAAGATTCGACCCATCGCAGTGCCAGAGGCAATGGATTCTGTCTGACTTCATCAACTTTTACTTTTTTGCCAGACGGGCGTTTGACAGTCCTACTGGTTTTGTAGTCATCGGAAACCATACGAGTATAGAAACGATGTATGAGCTCATTGGCTTTGTCGCTGGCTTGCGTTCTCCGTTCGAGCAGGGTTACTCGCAATGAATCAACAGAGTATACCAGTGGGTCGATAAAACCATCACTCGGTTCGTATTCCTTGGCCAGCAAGGTTGCATTAGCAAGGAAGTTTGCCAAAGAGCGGCTCGGACTGACGCGCCTTACGGCCCGCAGTGTCGACATCGAATCATTCTCAAGCAGACTCATCTCTCACTCCTTTGATGTTTGCGCATTATAGCATATGAGTACATAGTTGCGCATTGCACTGACCTAGAGCAGACGTTCGTCTCGAAGGATCTTTTTAAGTTGTGGCAGCGTATACAATCCGTGCCCATAGTAGAAGTGGACTTGACGGTAATCGCGCAAAGCTAGATCTTCTGGTGCCTCGGCTATCTTATCGACGGTCCACTTTTTGGCGATTGGCTTACCACGGGAGTAGCGCAGGCCGAAACTGACGTTGCCGGCTGTGATCGATGGTGGTGCATTTCGGGCAATTCGCTCGCGCCTGGCTGGCGTAACGAACTGTTCTAGGCTGATTTCCAAATCGCTTGTCAGCTCGCGCAAATTATTCTCAATCAGGCTTGGATCAGTGACATCGTCAGGTGTGGCTTGATCGATTAGGGCGTTTATTGTGTCCTCGCTCAGTTGCCTTACTGGTTCTTTGGCTTTGTGCGCGAGTTTCTCGAGCGTGCTCTTAATCTCATACAGCTGTTTTAGGTGTTTTCCAGGCGATACTTTGGCATGCTCGATGATGGCCTGGCGCAGTAATGGTGATGGTTCTGCCGGTACTTCACGTGTGCCTAGAGAATAAATATCCAGAGCTTGGCGTTCTTCCTGCATCCACTTACCATTGCGCATTATGAAACGGGTCGGCTCCCATTTGACAAGCCCAGTGGCAATTCGACCGATTTGGTGCAACGAAACTTCAGTCGATTGTTCGATGATTCGCTTTAATTCTGGGTGGCCAGCGCGAACAACTGCCACGTTGCGCGGCGTGCCAACAATCGGCATCTGGGTACCCGTGATGACACTGCGGTTGCTGACCTCGCGCTTGACGATCGAGTCGCCTAGGTGACGATACAACCCCTCGCCGAATGGCAGATAAATATTGTTCAGTGAGCCGGCTAGAATGGCGCCACGGACAATCTCAATCTCCTCGGCTTTGGGCGGTCCTAATTTGGCGTCGGGGTCGGCGCCTGCGGTCTTGGCAATCTTGCGATATTGCTCGCGGGCCCGAATCAAATTGTTAATGTCGATATCATGCGCTCGCATTTGATCTTCATTCATATCTTGCACGGCGATAAATAACTCAAGCTCCGACAGATCATCTGAAGTAATATCACTGGTCAGAGACTCCCAGCGCGTTGTGCCACCGCGCTCGTAGTACTTGAGACTGCCAGCCTCTTTGATAGCCGCAATCGCCGCCACATAGTTGCGAACCGTCAGCGGCGCTTTCTCAACCGCCACCATGCTGGCAGCGGTGCTTGGCGATGCCGGATAAGAATTCATGCGTTGACCGATGCCAGTTATGGTATTGTCGACATCGAGTGCTGACAACGCCCGGAGGCGACGCTGCGACCGTTCAATGCTAACTGACGCAATTTTATTCAGCGTTTGAAAACCTGCTATATCCCGTCCGTTGGCCGCCAAAAACAACGTACTGCGATCGAGCTCGCTGCGCTGAATCTCCGGTGCCGGGCGCTGTTCACGGCTAGCCCATGGGATAAATTTCGACTTGCCATCCATGCGAGTTAGAATGAAAATCCCGGGATTGGTGCGGCCGGTGCGACCAGCCTGTTGCGTCAAATCGTCCTGCGTACTTGCCCGCAGCATTAAACCTGGAGTGCCTTCATCGTCCAGCATTATTCGTCTCTCCTGTCCGGAACTGATCACATATCGCGTTCCTGGTATCGTCATGCTGGTCTGACCCATTTTGGTCTGCACGATGATCTTTATGCCGGGCACAGGCTCATAAGCTGGAGCTTGCGCCGATTCCGGCATCTTGGAGTGCAAACCAAACAGATAGGCCTGCTTGAGAATATGCGACGGCAAGGTGTTGGCCAGTTTATCAAGCGTATCCTTGATCTCCTGCTTGCCGGCTACGAACACCTGGATAGTTTTGGCTTCGTCATAATCATCGGGGTTATCAATAATATTTTGAGCGGCTTTGATCACTTCCTTGGCTACGTCAGACTCGGCCTCTTCGCGCTTCTCAACCTCGTGCATACGACCAGCGACTTCGATGATCGGCGGCCGCGCACCATCAGGTAGTGTGCAATAGTCAGCCAGCCGCTCCTTGTCCATCGTGGCGCTCATCACCAGCATTCGGAAGTTTGGATTCCTGGCAGCCTTTTCGCGGCCAAGTGCCAGCAGTAGTTCGATGTTTACGTTGGCTTCATGGACTTCGTCAATGATCCACAATTCAGACTTCTGGCTGTCCATGCTGTCGCCATCTCTTATCAGATGCAGCCCGTCAGTTACAACCTTGATGCGAGCATTTCGCTGTCCGATTCGTCCGGCACCGGTCTGGACACTGACCAGCTGATCGGCCATCGGAATATTCAGCTTTTCGCCAAGCTCAAACCGTAATCGATCGGCAACATTCAGCGCGGCTCGCCGTCGCGGCTGAGTGATGGTAATGCTATCAAAGCCTTGCTGCAATGCAAACAGTGGTGCCTGGGTGCTTTTGCCAGCTCCGGTTTCGGCTACAAGAATGGTGATTGGATTGTCGGCCAGGCTCTGCATAAGCTCCTGGCGACGTTCGTAAATCGGTAACGATTCGTTACCTAGTTCTAGATTAGGCTGTGGGATTAACCGTTCAAATACAGATTCCGCAGGAGTCAACAATTGATCGCGATATCGATCAACTGTTGTGCCCAAATCTCTTTCCATATTGAGTTTTGTTTCCCGTTGGTTATTAACCATATCATAGCACTGGAACCATAAAAATATATACCATGTTTACGTGATATATGACACTTATGTTGTGGCTGTCTTCTTAGGGATGTGGCAAAAATTACTTGCAAGCATAAGCATTGCATAGGATATAGTTGACATATTGACAAATCTGTGTATAATGCCAATCAAATCTACTACAGTTACGGGGCACAGCTATGTACACTTTTATCGTTTTGGGACTCATCCCTGGCACCAATGTCCAGATCACTTTTGATATCTGGTTGCAGTTCGTAACCCTGCTTGCTGTCTACGTCGCCCTGTCTGTGTTCTCGATGCGTATTTACCGTTTTGTTAAACTCACCAACCAGTTGCTAACCGCACCAGCTCGTCGCCAGCTTCACGCTACTCAGCTGCATCAGCGGGCACAATAGACTGACCGTACAACTGTAACTCCTCGAGAAGATATTTTTTCTCGTCACTCAGTTTGTCATCGGCCGCCAGTTCAGTTAACCGAGCAAAGAACTTCGCCAGCCGACTACTCGTACCACCTTCGAACACCCGCAAATGACAAAACTCGTCCCATGCCTGTCGCTCCTCGCTGCTGAGTGCTTGTGGAAAATTGCGAGCTTTGTATAACGGCAGTAGACTGCGTAGGCGATCATCGGCAAAGTCAAAGTCTATAACGTTCAGGTCTTCGCCGCGGGCAGCACGGACCCGACCCATGCTTTGCTTGTCTTCATTTCCAAAAAACTTTTCGTACAGTCGCTCGTCAACAGTTTGGGGGTTGTCCAGTAGATACGTCTGCTCGCGCTCAGTGTCGGCACGCCGTATAACTTCCATAAGTTTGGAGGTGAACTCCGGCTGTTTGGCCTTCAGTAGTGCCAAGTGTTTACTGACAGTTTCGAGCGTCAGGTTGATCCGTGACTGCGTCTCGGGGTCTTTGATAACGCCAAGCGGTGCAACTGCAGGACAGTGGTTGGTCTTCATAGTTTTGATCGGCAGCCTCAGTACGTCCGGCTCCTTGGTATACTTCCAAGCTTCGGATAGTTGTTCGACGGACATCGCTAGGAACGGCGTCGGATCATGACGCAGATCGTAAACCAACTCATCTCGCTGGTTGGGGTTCCTGCCTAGCCACAAGGCCACCGAAGTGTGGAGATTGGCTGATGGATACTTGCCAGTGGTGTAGACGAAAGGTTCGCGGCGCTCTATCAGCTCGGCGACAGCTTTTTTGCCACGATAGTTAAGTAGATGTTCGAACAGCTTGGGTTGTTTGTCTTTGACCAGCTTGGCTACGGCGATCGTCGCCACGACATCACTGAGTGCATCGTGGGCGTGAGTGTGATCAAGCTTGTTGACCTTAGTCAAGAACTCCAAACGATTAGCTGGTTTGCCGTCGGGGGCAAAGGGCCACTCAATGCCATCGGGCCGAAGCGCGCGCGTCATCCGCACGACATCCAATATATCCCAACGTGAGCAGCCATTCTGCCACTGCCACTCATATGGGTCATAGAAGTTGCGATAGTGCAAGAAGCGCATAAACTCATCGTCAAAACGCACCGAGTTGAAACCAACGAAGATAGTATCGGGCTGCACCACTTCGTCGTAGAAGTATCGCAAGAATTCCGCCTCCGTATAACCGTCTGTCAGCGTCTGCTGCGGCGTAATGCCGGTGATCATGATAGCGTCTGGCTCGGGAACGACGTCGGGCGTCAGCCGGATAAGCGAATTGACCGGCTCACCTATAGGATTTAGGTTGGTATCAGTGCGCTGACCTGCAAACTGCATGATGCGCGCCGAACGGGAGTTAATCCCCGATGTTTCTAGGTCGTAAAAGAAAAAACTTGCAGCCATAGTTCTATCAGTTTAACACCCGCATCCTATGCGCGACACAAGTTTAAGCAATAGTTAATATTTGAATTCGCCGGAGCGGTTGATACGGACTGTGTCGTCAGCTTGCACACCTGAGCGGACTAGTTGGTGAAGGATGCCCATTTTGCCCATTATGTGACGTAGACGCTGGACACCTTCTTCGTTGTCGAAGTCAGTTCGGCGAGCAAACAGCTCAATTTTGACACCACTAACCAAGAAGCCCTCTTCGTCTTTGACTACCGTCCACTTGTCGGAGGTATCGGTCAGACTAATGACAGGTAGCTCTGACGATGTATCGACCAGTTCAATAACTGCAGAACGCTCGGCCTGGACCAACTCCTTGACCTTGTACAGCATCGGCTTGACGCCCAAGCCGGACTGGGCCGAGATAGCAAAGATCGGCGTACCAACTGGTGCGACGCGGGCAATCTGGGCAATAAGATCGGTTGTTATCTCTTCGTCCAGGCCCTCAACCTTGGTGATGGCTATCACCTCTGGTCGCAGAGCAAGATTAGTCTTGTAGGCGGCAAGCTCAGTGCGGATAGTCTGGTAGACTTCGGCAATATTGTCGCTATAAGCATCAATCAGGTGCAGGATGACGGCCGTTCGCTCGACGTGGCGCAAAAAATCGTGGCCTAGACCCTTGCCATCAGCCGCTCCCTCAATCAAGCCGGGGATATCGGCCATCAGAAGGCTGTTTTGCTTATCGATGTCGACAACGCCGAGGTTGGGTGTCAGTGTAGTAAAGGCATAGTCTGCAATCTCGGGACGTGCATTGCTAACTTTGCTAAGTAAGGTAGATTTGCCGGCATTCGGCAGGCCAACTAGGCCAACATCGGCAATCATCTTCAGTTCCAATTTTATCATTAGCTCCTCGCCGGGCTCACCGACTTCAGCAAAGCTTGGGGCCTGACGACGTGAAGATATAAAGTGAGCGTTGCCGAAACCACCGCGGCCGCCTTTGGCGATAATTACTTGCTGTCCGTCCTCGGTCAAATCTGCCAAAACTGCACCGGTCTCATCAGTCGCAATCGTACCAACAGGCACTGCCACGATCAAATGTTTGGCACTGCGGCCATGCTTTTTGACGTCGCCGCCCATTTGACCAGCTTCTGCCTTAATCTCTTTTTGATACCGAAAAGTAGCCAGCGTGTTCTGATTGCGACTACCAAGCAGTACGACGTTGCCGCCATTGCCGCCGTCACCACCGTCCGGACCGCCTTTGGAGACAAATTTTTCACGGCGCCAGCTAACCTTGCCGTTACCGCCCTTGCCTGCAATCACCGATATTGTTGCTCGATCAATAAAACTCATAAGCTACTTTCTATTTTATGGTATCACTTGTTGGTACAAACTGGTTGTTAACGCTCGACCAAGTCTTGCCCATTCACCGTAACCTGCATCAGGTCTAGCGCGATCGGATCACAAACTTTTAACCGAACATTCTGCACAGTCACTAAAGCGTCAACATACATCTCTGGGTTAAGTGGTGAGGTAGGTTTTGATCCTAAATTACGAGTACCTATCGTCACTGCCTCATGATCGGACAGTTGATCAATATCCGATAGCCACTCACTGTTAATCGTATCTTCGAGAACGCGGACGACGCCGCCTGGCTCCATCCGGCCACTGATCTGTCTACTCATCGTGCTCGCGGGGCTATGCTTGCGTAAAAATTGAGGGTCCATTGGCTCGCAAAAATATATATCAACGGGTGAACCTAGTTCTACATCACGGAGATTGATGATGCCAGTGCTCTTGAACTTGCTTATTAGCTGATCAATTGTCAGACGCACGTTAAGTTTGTTGAGCTCTTGCTGCCTTATATCCGCAAGTGCATGCTTGATCTCTTCATCACCATATGCTTTGCCTAAAACCGTCAGCAACGTTTCTGGAGGCAAAGTTTGGGCAATCTGTTGCACGGCAACCATTCTGCGCTCACGACTGACGTCAGCTATAGTCTGCGAAAAAGCTTGATCAAAGTTTCCTGTTTCTAGAGCGATCTTACCGACACCGGCTTGAATTTCTTTGGCTATATCAATATACGGGCCTATCTCGGTCAATTCTTGGTCGCGAACCGCCGCCTCGAGCTCTAACTGTTGTATCCGTGCTTTTTTTCCAAACGCCATAATTGTGTAAATTATAACACTAATCTATGTTATTTACAAACTTGTCAGCTAGCGGTAGATGTAGTGCTGGAAGTGAGAGGTTGAGACCCAATCGCTGTATCCTACGCGACCATAGCCGGCGATACCGTTCATGTCAGAGTACTTGATCATTGAGCCGTCATCAGAGACGGCTTCAACGACTGCGACGTGGCCCAGATAGCTGATGTTATCACTCTGACCAACTGCACCAACTCGTGGAGTACTACTGACTGTCCAGCCGCTGGCCGGTGCCAGGTTATCCCAGGTGTAGGCGTTGCCCCAGTTACTGGGTACGGAGATTCTAGTAGCTACATACCAGGTACAGTAGCCGTAGTCGTAACCGTTGTAGCCGTAGAGTGGACCACCTCCCCATGGGAAGGATACAGACGAAGAGGATGCGGCGACGCGTGGAGCAGCAACTGGTGCCGGTGTGATGACACCATCTGGGATTATGATTTGCTCGCCGGGCTTCAAACCGCCTATCTCAGCGTCGTTAAAGGCCGTGATTTTTTCGGCGCTAGTCTTGTATTTGGCGGCCAGACTGTCGACAGTGTCGCCGCTAACTACTGTGTAGACAACGCCGCTAACAGGTGGGATAGTCAGTGTTTGGTTGACTGTCAGCGCCTCGCTAGATCCTAGTCCGTTTGACCAGCGTATGCTGTCGGAGGTGACGCCGAACTTGCTAGCAAGACCGGATAACGTGTCGCCGGTTTGGGTGACGTATGATTTGATGTCGGCTCGAGACTTCAGTGCTGTAGTGATAACTTGTGGCTTGGCGACGACGTTGTCGGTGGTTGGCGCCTGAGTCAGCTCTATAGACTGCGATATAGCCTGGCTGTTGATGGCTGTTGACTCCGGTAGACTGCTCATGCGCGCGACTGTCAGTGCGATGTCGGCCGACGATAACTGGTCTAGTGGGTTGGCGGCAGGTAGTTCGGCAGCCGAAGCTACGCTGGCGGCGGACTTAGTTGCCGTCGACTGCTGGCCACTGGCAACGAAAACTACGATTAACGCTAGCGCGATGACGTTGACCGTTAGTAAGCCAGCACGAACCGCCCTACGCCGCGTGGATTTGCGGTTGAGCTTAGACTGAAGTTTGGAATAGGTCCTGGAAGCCACTGGGACTGCCAAGCGAGTTGTCAAAGGTGTTGAGTGGTTTGTATTACTAATACAAGCTCCAATATTACAGTAGTAACCGGTCAAGTATAACAAAAACAGCTCAAAAGACAAGGTTTATGCTTAGTTTTAATCTACTACCACCCCTGTTACTGTCCGCAGAGTTTGTGGCAGTATTTGGCGGTATTAGCCTCGTGTTCAGCCAAGGTTTTGGCAAAGTAGGTGGTGCCGTCATCGCCGGCGACAAAGAACAGCCAGTCAGTGGTAGTTGAGGGATGCGTTGCCGCCCTCAGTGATGGTAAGTTGATCGTACTGATTGGCGTCGGCGGCAGCCCAGTATGAAGATGAGTATTATATGGGGTGTCATAGGTCAGACTGTTACCCTTGCCTGCCTGCTGAGATCCGTAAATCGCTGTAACATCAGATCCGAGCACCATACTCTGCTTGAGACGGCTTAGGAAGACTTGGGCGACCTGTGGCTGATCGTCGGCGTTGCCGTCCTCGCGCAGGATGATGGATGTCAGTGTCAGCCCCTGGTAGGTCGTCAGATTTTCAGCAGCAAAGGCCGTCTGGACGTCGCTACCCAGGTGACCACCCATAGCCTTTAGCGATTCACGGATTATTGTTGACGCCACAGTATTGGCATCGCGCTGGAAGGAGTCTGGCCATAGCAGGCCTTCCAGCGTGTTGACATCAGCTGGTTTGAACGACAGCACGGGCAGATCTGCGTACTGAGCAGGATCCAGAGCTGAATCGACGTCGGATGGGGTAAAGCCGCTATTGATCAGGTCAGCCCGGATCTGGTCTATGCGCTGGCCGGGCAGTATAGTCACCAGCCTAGTAGATACTTTCCCCTGGGTCAGGAGGCTGACAATCTTGACAGTGCCCTGGCTCGGCGACAACGCATACGTGCCAGCCTGAAGGCTCATGCCGAGTTCTTTGCTGTGAACATATAGTTTAAGCGCCCACGCGCTCCGAATCAGCTTAGCCTTCTCGAGGTTGGTGGCGATATTATCGACTGACGCACCCTGATCGACAGTAAATATCTGCGTACTTTGGTCTGCGCTTACCGGTTTTAGAGCTTGGTTGTAACGATTATGAACGGCAAAAGTGCCAATAATTATGACCACTACTAGGCCTGCCAGCAGCTTAATTATCCGACTCGGCAGGCGACGCACTCGTCGGGCGCCTGTGGAAGAAT
>JBDSWU010000099.1:0-25229 GCA_039926445.1 Saccharimonadales bacterium (SeqCode) | reverse complement strand
CGGTGGTGGTGCTTATGCTTCGAATACATTACGCTTAACCCCCGGTAACTCTTACACAATAACTATCGGCTCAGGCGGAACACCCGGTAATAACGGAGGTGATACTACGTTCGCAGCCCCAACTAGTGTCATTGCAAAAGGGGGTTCTATGGCAGTAGCCGGCATTGGCGGGGCTGGTGGAACCGCGACAGCGAGCACTGGTGTCACAAAATTCTCCGGCGGAACTGGCGGCAACCTAAGTAGTAATGGAAGAGGCGGTGGTGGCGGTGGTGGATCGGCAACTTCGACGGCAAATGGTGGTGGTGGAGGGGTCGCTAATAATGGTGGGACTGGTGGAACCGGACAAGGCGCCGGTGGAGCAGGTGGGGGCAGCAATACAAATGGTGGGAATGGAGTTGTTCCAGGAGGAGGCGCCGGTGGTGGTGGCACTGGCGGAACGTCAGGCACTGGAGCAGCTGGACAGGTGATTCTGACTTATACTACCTCCATTATTTCAGTAACAGTTGCAGACGGTTCGATTACGTACGGTATAGTCCCGGGGGGATCAAATGCCTCGACAGTCGCCTCCTCGCTAAACGATACTCAGCTGGCTACCAATGACGGTAACATCACAGAAGACATTAACATACGCGGTAATGACAGCGCCGGCTGGTCAATTGCCGGTACCGCTGGTAGCAACCAGTATGTCCACAGTTTTTGCAAAACCGGATCGGGTTCGCCTGACCCTTGCGACACAAGCCCGACGTGGGTTCCCTTGACGACGTCCTATCAGTCGCTTGTATTGGGTCTCACAGTCAGTTCAAGCCAAAGATTTGACCTACAGTTAACTGCACCAACCTCGTCAAGCACCACATCTTCCCAGTCGGTTAACGTCACAATCCAGGCTGTAGCTCCCTAGCCCTAAGTCAAAATAGCACTGCTTAATGCGCTAGCTATTGTATTTTTAGCGTGAATTTATTGCTCGTTACGGCTATACTAGTTAGTATGAAAAAAATCTTATCGATACTATCACTAGCAATTTTGAGCACATTCATGGTTCCGTCTGTGGTATTTGCGGCAAAGCCTTCTTCTAGCGGCGGTCCAAAACCTGTGGCAACAGCAGAACTGGTTGGTTACGACATATCTTACCCCCAGTGCGGCAAAAGGCTTCCTACGGGCCAGTATTTTGGGATTGTTGGCGTTAACGGTGGCACGGCAGCCACAACCAACTCGTGCCTTGTCGAGCAGCTGGTATGGGCAAATAAATCCAAGACAGGCTCTAACCAGCCAAAAGTACAGCTGTATGTGAATACTGCCAATCCGGGCGAGGTAATATCACAGATTACGACTTGGCCTACGGACAACACTGATAAAACAGGTTATACAACGATTAATCCGTACGGAACCTGTAGTGGCTTGAATGATACCGCTTGTTCGTGGCAGTACGGCTGGAATCGTTCTGTCGAAGCAAATCTTGATCGTTTTGTGCCAGCTGCAAAAGCCGCTGGGATCAATCAGTCAGCGTCAGCCTACACCTGGTGGCTAGATGTCGAGACTATGAACTCTTGGCAATCGGGTTCACCGGAAGCTTTTGATCGAAACACGGCAACACTTGAAGGTATGAAAAGCTACTACAAATCGCAAAACGCAACGGTTGGGTTATATTCAACTGCGTATCAATGGGGCGAGATAGTCGGCACTAGTGTCACCCCAAGCAGTAACTTGAATGGTCTTGCAAATTGGCGTCCAAGTGGAGCAAGCCTGTCCAATGCAAAAAATAATTGTAGCCTTGAACCGCTGACTACCGGTGGGTTTATTTCTCTAACTCAATACGTACAAAAGAACCTAGACTATAACCACTCTTGCATCTAGCCTGAGCTGCATTGACCGACTGATAGAATAGTTCTTAGTAATTTTTTTTACATACGAGTCTGTTTTTCGTGTTTATACTGCAGGTAGATTTCAGTAAACATAAGAAACATCGGGAGGAGGTTTGTATGGGAAAATTATTATTGTTCTTATCATTTGCATGTCTGACTTTCGTCGGCATCGGCACGTTTTTGTCACCAGATAGCTCGTTGTTTTATATGGCTTCGAGCGAAGATAATTATCAAAGACTCAGAATTGCAATTGGTATAGTGATTGGGGTCCAGCTACTGACTCGGCCGCCGCGACATGTCTGGTTCAGGGTTATAGCCGGATCTTTGGCAGTTGCTACAGGCTTCTGGGCTGTGCAGGAGACATACAACTATCACATGCAGCTGCTGGACGTGATGGCATTCTTGAGTGCTTCATGTGCGATGTTTGCTACTGCCCTGGAGCGCGGTTTCGAGAAGGCCCCAGCGGTGTATGTACGCGGTAAATTAATTGTAAGCTAGGAGTCCACCATGTCAGAACGTATAGAAGAAGTCCGAAGTGTGAACAGTGACGGCCAGAGTGCAACTACAACTTCCAGAGTCGTAACCGATCAGGAGGAAACCGGCGGGATGGCTTCGAGAGTCATTTGGTTTATTGCCGGAGTGATTATAACGCTGCTCTCATTCCGTTTTGTGCTTATACTGCTAGGCGCTAATCCATCTAACCAGTTCGCCAACTTTATCTACAGCATTAGCTACCCGTTTGCTCGACCGTTCTTTGGGCTGTTCAGCTATGACCTAAACTATGGTGTTGCGCGTGTTGAGGTGTCGACGCTGGTGGCTATGGCCGTCTACGCTATCGTAGCTTATGGCCTAGCTCGTTTGCTGACTCTCGGTCATCGCCGCGCAGTCGTCTAGTAAAACTTAGTTGTTAATTTTAGCTTAATTAGTTAGCGGAGCGCACCGGCTGGTTGCTAGACTGGCCGAATGAAATACAAGCGCCAACGGTACAGGCAGACGACAGTGCAGCTGGTGTTGTTGGTGTTTGTGCTGGCTGGACTTGGTGCAGCGCACCGCGGATATCGACCAAGCGGTTGGATAGTACTAGGCTGTATTACCGCGGTCATACTTGCATATGGTCGCCGATCGCATGCGTATTTAGTGGCAATGGCACTATCAGGGCTTAGTTTAGGTTGGTGGCGTGGTGCTGTTTACCTCGATATGTTGGCGGCTTATCAGCCGTATTACGATCAGCCAATTACACTCTGGGTTACGGCTCAGGAGGACGCCGTATATGGCAAGCACTCTCAGGTAACTTTTACGGCTGGTAATGTCGAGCTGGCTAGTGGCCAAAAGTTAGTTGGTAAACTATCGGTCAGCGGTTTTGGGGCTAATGCTATCTATCAGGGCGACGTCATACAAGCTAGTGGCAAGTTGCGCTCGGGATATGGTGCCAAGCAAGGCAGTTTTAGCTTTGCTAAGCTATCTGTGGTCGAGCGACACAACTCCTGGGTAGCTGAGATAAGGCGGAGATTCGCAGCTGGTATGCAGACAGCGCTGCCCGAGCCGCTCGGGTCGTTCGCGATGGGCCTGCTGATTGGACAGCGGGCAACGTTGCCAGAAGGCGTAAAGGAAGATTTGCTGATGGTTGGGCTAACTCATATCATTGCAGTATCTGGCTATAATCTGACTATAATTCTGCACGCTAGCAAAAAACTTTTAGCCAAACGATCTAAACGATTAGCAACGGCACTGTCGTTTAGTCTCATAGCTATCTTCCTATTGTTGGCCGGAGCAAGCGCGTCAATCGTTCGCGCAGCAATAGTTAGCACGTTAAGTATTGTCACAAGCTACTATGGGCGGTTGCTCCCACCCCTAAATCTGATTGGCTTAGCCGCCGCTGCTACGGCATTTGCAAATCCGGTGTATATTTGGAGCGACATCAGCTGGTATCTAAGCTTCTTAGCATTTTTTGGAGTGATGTTGCTTGCGCCACTTGTTTCGGAGCGACTGCCGGGCAAGAGCGAATCGATACTGTTGGCGGTTGCTATCGAGAGCATCTGCGCTGAGCTGCTTAGTTTGCCGATAGTACTGTTTATCTTTGGGCAGATGTCATTTGTCGGGCTACCGGCTAATGTCTTGGTAGTTGCATTGATACCTCTGGCAATGTTGCTGGCAACTGTCAGTGGGCTGATCGGCATGTTGGCACCGGTGGTGAGTGGCTGGTTCGGTTGGCCAACCACCCAGCTGCTTAACTACATGTTGGACGTTTCGCACTTGCTGGCTAGCCTACCGAATATCTTTCGCGAGCACATCGGGCTGTCGCTAGCCCAAATGATTGGCTGGTATAGTGGGCTCGGACTATTGATGACTGCACTGTGGTATAAAAGCAGAGCCAGAGGTGCTACAATAACAGATGAAACCTGGTAGGAGTAGCTATGTCTGGACACAGTAAGTGGTCAACAATCAAGCGAGAAAAAGGTGCCAAGGATGCCGCCCGCGGCGCTGTTTTCACCAAAATGGGTAATGCCATCGCGATGGCAGCTCGTACCGGCACCGACCCGGATACTAATTTTGCGCTAAGATTAGCCATCGACAAAGCCAAAGCCTCCAATATGCCTTCGGCCAACATCCAGCGGGCTATCGACCGCATAAAGGATAAGTCAGCCGCTCAAATGACAGAAGTGGTATATGAAGGCTATGGCCCAGGCGGCACAGCTATCCTTGTTGAATGCGCTACTGATAACACAAACCGGACACTCCCTATAGTCAAGCTGGCTTTCAGTAAGCATGGTGGCAACATCGCCGAGAAGGGATCAGTGGCCTTTCAGTTCGAGCGCAAGGGCTCAATCCGCGTACCAGGCGAAGGTGATGCACTCATGATGCAGGCGCTTGAAGCCGGCGCCGAAGACATGCAGGAAGAGGACGGTGAATCTATAATCTACACTGATCCCAAAATGCTGGCTGTAGTCCGGCAGGCATTGGCCGACGCCGGTATCGTTATAAAAGAAGCTGAGCTGACTTATGTGCCATCTACTACCATCGATATAACTGACATCGAAACTGCTGGCAAAATCATGCGCCTGATGGACGCTCTAGACGACTGCGATGACGTCGTGAATACTCACGTTAACTTCGACATCGACGTTCCCGAGAATTAGCATGCGCATTATAGGTATCGATCCGGGCACCGGTATACTCGGATTTGGCGTGATAGATGTTGACCGTGGAAAAGCCAAGCTGGTCGACGCCGGAGTCATTCGGACGCCCGTCAAAGAAGTAGATGCGATTCGGTTGTTAACTATCTACGATGAACTGACAGAGCTTATCAAGCTAAATAAGCCAGAAATGATGAGTGTCGAGAAGCTGTTTTTTTCGCGAAACGTCACCACGGCAATGACCGTGGCCCAAGCTAGGGGTGTTGTTCTGCTGTGCGCAATGCAGGCCGGTTTGCAGATTGCTGAGTACACACCAATGCAGATTAAGCAGGCCGTAACCGGCTACGGTAAAGCCGACAAAAAGCAGATGCAAGAAATGGTCAAAGTAATATTGGGTCTGAAGGAAATTCCTCGCCCTGATGATGCCGCTGACGCCTTAGCTGCAGCTATCACTCACTCGATGAACGTGCGATAATGGGCGTATGATTGCAACATTACGAGGACTGGTGAGCGAGAAGACTGTGGATGGTGTGGTGCTGGAAGTCGGCGGCGTGGGCTATGGGTTGATGGTGCCGGCTGATGACCTAAGCCGTTTGAATGCACATGAGGAAGCCAAAGTTTACATCCATGAGCATATACGAGAGGACGCTCATGATCTTTTCGGGTTTATATCGGTTGACAATAAGAAGCTTTTCGAGCAACTTTTGAGCGTCAAGAATGTCGGGCCGAAGGTTGCTCTGGCGGTTCTAGGTATTGGTAATGCTAATGCGGTGCGTTCGGCTATAGCGGCTGGCGACGTCAAAATGCTGCAAACAGCCAAAGGTGTTGGTAAGCGAGCAGCCGAGCAAATGGTTGTCGAGCTGCGGGACAAGGTAGGACTGGTTGCTGGGGTAGACGCCGAAAGCCTAGTAAACCGAGGGGGCGTAAATGCTGCCGATGAAGCTGTGCAGGCTCTCTTAGCGCTAGGTTACAGCGAAGCGGACGCAATGACAGCGCTGCAGAGCATAGAGCCAAGTCTGCCAACTGAGGAACGCATTAGACTGGCGCTCAAGGCATGAGTATACCAGAGGTCGAACTATCTAACGGTGTCAAAATACCTCAGTTTGGTCTGGGTACCTGGCAGGTTACAGATAACACGCAGTACCAGACGATGTTCGACGCCGCTGTCGCTGCAGGATACCGACACTTCGACACGGCACAGATATATAACAATGAGCAATTGCTGGGAGCTGCATGGCAAAGTGCCGGTTTAAAGCGCCAAGATATATTCATAACGACCAAAATATTTATCAAAAATTTTGGTCCCAAACGCCTTAAGTCTAGTTTTGCCGAATCACTTAACAAGTTAAGTATTGATCAGTCCGATCTGTTGTTACTGCATTTTCCGGTAACAATTTTGCGCAAAAATGCATGGAGGGCTCTCGAGCAACTTTATGCTGAGGGCAAGACGCGAGCGATCGGGGTTAGCAACTATACAATCAAGCATCTCGAAGAGATGAAAGACTATGCTGAGACTATGCCACACGTTAACCAGGTTGAACTGCATGTTTTCTTGCAGCAACCGGAATTACTACAGTATTGTCGCCAAAACGGCATAGTTGTCGAGGCCTATTCGCCCTTAGCACACGCTAAAGCTAATGACGAGTCAGTTATCCAGGAGATTGCAGCTGCACATGGCAAGACTTACGCCCAGATTATGCTCCGCTGGTGCGTCGAGCAAGGTTTAGTTGTAATACCCAAGTCAATAACTCCTAGCCGTATTCAAGAGAATGCAGAAATATTTAGTTTTAAACTAACACCTGCGGACCTTGAAAAACTGGCGACACTAGACCGCGACTTCCGCACCTGCTGGAGCCCCGTCCACATTCCCTAAAAGTTTGCATGACGTCCAATATATTGCGCTAGGTTATACTAAATGTAATGATTGATCGAATTGTAGACGCGGCTACTGAGCCCGAACTAGTTGAGGAAGTCGAACTTGAGGTCACACTGCGGCCTAAGGATTTTGCTAATTACATTGGTCAAGAACGATTAAAACAAAACTTGCAATTGGCTATCGATGCTGCCAAAAAGCGCAGTGAGCCAGTTGATCACGTGCTACTGTACGGACCACCAGGACTAGGCAAGACGACGATGGCTAGTGTTATTGGCCACGAGATGGCAGCCCAGGTGAGGATTACAAGTGGGCCGGCGATTGAACGAGCTGGTGACCTGGCTAGTTTACTGACCAACTTGCAGGACGGTGACATCTTGTTCATAGACGAGATTCACCGCTTAAACCGCAATGTCGAGGAGGTGTTATACAGCGCAATGGAGGACTTCAAGCTGGACATTATGCTTGGTAAGGGGCCGTCAGCCCGGTCGTTACGGCTCGATCTTCCAAAGTTCACCATCATCGGGGCGACTACCCGTGCTGGTGCACTGTCGGCACCACTGCGCGACCGCTTTGGCCACGTCCATCGACTGGAGTTCTATAAGCCCGATGAGGTACGACAGATCATCGAGCGGGCAGCCGGTATTCTAGATGTAAAGATTGACGTCGATGCAGCCAGCGAGTTAGCTGCCCGGGCCCGATTAACACCTAGGATTGCCAACCGACTTTTAAAACGAGTCCGAGACTATGCCGACGTCAATGGTGACGGCATAATCGATACCGTCACCAGCTCGCGGGCGCTTGCCTTGCTCGAGATAGATGAACTTGGGCTTGATCCGACCGATAGATTGCTGCTGAGCGCGATTATCGATAACTACGACGGTGGTCCGGTAGGTGTTGAGACGCTAGCCGCATTGACTGCCGAGGAGCGCAGTACAATCGAAGATTTCATCGAGCCTTATCTGATGCAAATAGGCTTGCTGGAACGGACTCCACGTGGGCGCAGGGTCACAGCCAAAGCTTACAAACACCTCGGACACAAACCGCCCCGAGACGCTTCGCCGAATACTGGCCTCGAGGTATAATATAATCATGTATCCTCCAGACACTGATCAAACAGCCAGCACTCACAATCCACTGGCAGCTATGCGCAAAGATGAGGTTGTGATTTTCAAAGTTCGTCGTCACCCAATTGGACTAGTAGGTATTCAGATTACCGCTGGCTTAATACTTCTTGGTATTGCCGCCATAATTTTTGGTGTCTTGCCAAGTGTCCTAACTGATGTAAGCCGGACGAGTGTCATCGGCATTGGAACGATCGCTTTCTTGGTCTCAGCGCTGGTAGTCGCTGGGTTTTTGTTGATAGTTAGTAAAGTCTACTGGGGTAATTCCTGGATACTAACCAGCGACAGCTTAACCCAGGTCGTTCAGACCAGTCTGTTCAGTAAACAGTCTAGTCAGCTGAGCCTAGCTAACCTAGAGGATGTAACTGCCCAGCAGAACGGCATTCTGCCGCATATGTTCAACTACGGCATGGTCAAAGCTGAGACGGCTGGCGAGCACAGCAAGTTTGTATTTCTGTACTGCCCCAACCCAAATCGTTGTGCACAATTGATTCTGCAAGCCCGCGAAGACTTCGAGCAGGGCAAGCGAGACGGTTACGGCCAGACACAGCCCGAGGCTGAACCGCAGGCGACAATATCTACGGCCTAGGGCCCCCTACTGGAATGGATTGCTGCGTGTTTGATCAAACAGACTTTTGACATTGACGCTGTTGTCCTGTAGTGACTTTAGCTGGGCCACGACACGTTCGTCGATCTTTGGGATTTTAGCAGCGTTTACCTGACTACTTATAGCCTCCTCAGAGGGATGGATATTACTCAGGGTTGTAATGCGGAACATGATGAAACCATAAATTGATGCTACTACCACCAAAAATATAATGAAACTATAGTGCTTGGCTTTGAGTATGCCGGTTCCGATTTTGGCGGTATTCAGCTTGTTGGCTATTTTTTGCTTCATGGCTTTATATACTCCTCTAGCGTCAGACTAAATGATACCTTGGAAGCGTCCTTGGCGTCTGGGACAAAGCTGATGGAACTGACCTGTGCGGTGCGTCGATTGTTCTCAAGGCCTGCTAGGAAACTTATCAACTGAGAATAACTAACCGGGTGCGTTGGATCACCACTGACAGTTATTTTTAGAACGTAGACACCCGTTATATTTTTGACCGGTTGGAGTTGCGACAGGGCATTTGTTTTGTCAGTACCTGTGCTACTAAATGGTTTTGCGACAGCGGTTCCAGCGGTTGATGATGCGGCAACGACAGTGCTCGATCCTAGGGTTGAAGATGGGAAAGTGATTGACCCCAGAGAGTTAATATTACTGGCCTTAGCGATGTTTATTATCTCGCGAACAGCTACCGCCTGGTCCTTGTCCTGCGGCACGATAGCGCCGACGATACTATTCAGCCCACGATACTTGTCTGCCTGTTTTTTTGCTATCACCAGACTAGCTTGTTCCTGGTCGAGAGCGCTATTTTTGGCCTTGAGGGCCGTAACTTCTAAAGCTTGCTTGGTCAGTATCTGGTTGGCACCGTATGCGCCAGCCAACAGGCCAATAAACAACAGGCCGATCAGGCCGAGCATTAGGTAGTAGATTCGTTTACTGGTCATGGTGTTGCCGCCTTGGTCGTGACTGGAGAATTGCTGATAAACAAGAAGGGGTTATCGCGGGAAAATAGCGCATGTATAGAGACAGTGCACGGGTACTTGATACGATTGATGTCTGTCTCGGTGGCAGATGGTGTTGTGCAACCGATGGTTACTATGTCCGCACTGCTAAATATTTTGTTTGTTTGGTCAGCTAGGTTGACCTGAACCTGGGTCGCCGACTGATAATCGGAGGTAATTGCTGATATATCGATCGCACCCTTTTCTTTGTTGATCTCGAGTGCCGTCAGATTAGCCTGAGCCGGAATGATGGTGGCGATCTGTGTGATGAGCTTAGAGAATAAAACTTGGTTGCTGAGTACTTGAACTACAAGCGCGAAGTTACTGCTAATATCTTTAATCTCCGTCTGAGTTTTGGCGTATCCTTGGTCGACTAGTGATTTTTGACTGGCTGAGATCAGCTGGTTGTAATGTGACTTTTGTTGCTGCATCGTTAGTAGACCGTAGGTTGATATAACTGCCAATCCTATAAAAGCAGCAATGAAGGCGACTACCCAACGTCGAAGAGTAACGTTGCGTTTTCCATAGCTATAGTTACTCTTTATATCTGTGGGTAGTAAGTTAATCATGTTTTAAAAACCTCTTTTGGGTGGACAAGGCTGAGACCTGCAACAGTGGCGTACATCGGCTTGTCGGCGTCACTAGGTGGTTGGAGACCGCGGTAGTCAAAAGACTGCCAAGGGTTAGTGTGGCGCACTGCCAACCGTAAAATATTTGTCAGGTATTCACTGAGCCCAGGCATGTTGGCGCCACCGCCAAGTGTAACAATCTGTTCGATCGGACGATCTGAACCGTAGCGTTCCTCGTAGTAACGTATCATCCGGCGAATTTCTTTAACTATTTGTAATAGTGTTGGCTCAAGAGCTTGAAGTATTTCAGCTTGCTTTTTGCTCTTGCTCAGTCCATACCGAGTTTTGATTAACCCGGCTTCAGCGCGTGTGACGCCGAGTTGTCTTTGGATTGAGTTGGTGAAGTTCTCACCACCACCTTGGACGGTGCCGGCAACCAGGATGTGCTTGTCAAAAATGCTGATGTCGGATGATAATGAGCCGAAATCAATTATTACGGTTGGAGAATCTGAGACTGTGTCATCGGCATTGAACAACAGCCGACCAGATGAAGTAAGAGTCGGTTCAATCAGCACTGTCTCCAGACCGAGTAACTGTGCCAACTGTAAGTATGAATCTGTTATTGTCTTGGGGACTGCCACCATGAATATTTCAGTAGCCTCACTATCTTGCTGGATGATATCGTAGTCCAGGTATAGTTGGTCAAGTGGCATTGAGATGTATTGTTCAGCTTCAAGTTCTACAGCTGCATTTAGTTGCGAGTCTGTGAGCATTGGCAACTGCAACGAGCGGGTGAATGTACGGTATGTCGGTATGGCTATGGCGACGCGTCGGGTAGTAATATCACCGATTAGACTGTTGTCGAACAGGTCCCGGGCTGCAGCCGCAACAATTTCGGGCTTGACGACAACACCGTCCTGTTGGGCAGATTTATCAAAGCTGGCGAAGCCATAGCCAATAACACGTGGGTGCTGAGCGTGTCCTTGTCTGATTTTGTCCGAAGTCCCGAGCTGCATGACTTTTAGCGAGCCATGACCGATGTCTAGGCCAAAAATGGGCTTGTCGTGAAAGTAGTATGGTAGTTTCGATATTGTATGCATGCCCACTCACTTATTCTAAGCATAAGTATTTACTAAAGTATATCACTGTGGCCGCTTTGATACTAAAAAACCTCGCCGAAGCGAGGTTTTTTAGTAACTTAGTTTTGACTAGTCTAGATTAGTCTTGGAGATAGATGTCTTGTTATTGACAGTACCTTCATATGTAGCGGTCAGAGTGTATTTCGCACAAGCCTGATCAGCCGGCGCAGCTCCATCACAGGTGCTGCCAGCGGCGTCGGTTGCAGCGTATGAGTAAGACTTAGCAACCGGAGCAGCTACTAGTGTAGAACTCTGTGTTGGGTTGCTTGGGTCAGTAAGTGCAGTTAGGTCAAGGCTCTTCATGTTAGTTGAAAGCCAAGTTGTGCTGTTCATGTCCGTAAGGTTCGGATAGTAGCCGTTGGTCTGGTAAAACGCTTCTAGCTGTGTCTGAACAGCTGACATATCCGCCTGGCGCTTAGTGTTACGCGCTTTTTGTTGAATACCACTGTAGGTAGTGATGACTAGTAAAGCCAAGATACCGATAACTACGATAACGATCAAAAGTTCTACGATTGTAAAACCCTGAGAGCGCATTTTTTTAAGTGAAACCATAGGGGCCCACCCTCCTTGATTAATTATTAACTAATTTTTTAATTGTGATCTCGCTAGTACGGCCTGGCGGCTGCACTACGAGCACCTAAGTAATGATTATAACCATAAGCCAGATGGAGTCAACTGTATTGTGGATAAATCAATGTTGTAAATACTACGTGCCGCCAATATTTTTCGACAGGTTGGCGATTGGCCCCATGATTGAAGCGGCTATCAGTCCGACGCCAGCGCCCAGAACAACGATCATAATAGGTTCGATGATGGCCGATAATCCATCTATCAGAACCGTCACCTCTTCCTCGTAAAAGTCAGCAATTTTGACCAGTACGGTATCGATTTGCCCTGTTTCCTCACCGACAATCAACATCTGGGCAACAATTGGTGGAAAGTGTTCACTGCGACTGATCGGTTCACTCAGAGCTTTACCGTTGCGGACTTCTTCGGCTGCATCGGCCAATTCTTTTTCGATAACCTTATTGCCCAGTGCTGCGCCAGTAACTTGGAGGGCATCGAGTACGCTAACGCCACTACCCATCAGTGAGGCGAAGGTTCGTGAAAATCGTGCAATCGCCACCTTTAGGATGACAACCTTTACTACCGGGATTTTTAGCAGTAGCGCATGTAGCCGGTACTTGCCTGCCGGTGTTTTTACATAGCGCAAGCCGTAGCTGGTGGCGACGCCGATTACGCCTAATATCAGGACTATGTTAGGCAGATGAGGCACGATTGTGGCACTAGTAAGAAAATTGCTGATGTTTAGCAGAACCTGTGTGTAGACAGGCAGTTTGGCATTTGGGCCACCAAGCGACAGTAGGATGCCTCCTAGCTTTGGGACTATGAACAGCATGACACCGAAGAAGGCGACGACTGTGATAGATAGAATGGCGATCGGGTAGGCAGTGGCGCTTTTGATTTTTTTTCGAATCGAGGCATCTTGTTCGACTTGAGTAGCAAGGCGCTTAAGGATGTCGTCGAGTATACCGCCGGCCTCACCGGCCCGCACCATATTGACGTAAACGTCGGAGAAAACGTTAGGGAATTTCTGGAATGCGTCACCAAGCGGCAGACCACTCTGGACATCCTTGGTGATACTGACCAAGACCTCGCGCATGTAGGGATTTTCAGCATTAGTCTGCAGGGCAGCGAGGCAACGCCCGAGCGGGACACCAGCCGATATCATGGTCGACAGCTGACGGGTGAATATTACAAGATCATTGAGCTTAATCTTCTTTTTGGCACCAAATAACGAAGCTGACTTCTTTTTGCCCTTACCGACCTGGATGACTATTGGGTGCAGACCTTGTTTGCGGAGGAGCCCAATTAGAGCTTGACGATCGGCGGCTTCAGCGTTGCCGGTGATGCTTTTGCCGTCGGAGTTGGTTGCGGTGTAGTTGAATAGCATAATTATTATTCCTGAGATGTGACTCGGAGGACTTCCTCTATCGTTGTTTGACCGCGGAGGGCTTTTATAAACCCGTCGAGTTGGATACTCAACATGCCCTCTTCTATGGCTTTGAGTTCAATCGACTCACTGGTGGTGTTGGCGACAATCATCTCCTGAACAGCAGTCGAGTTGTTGAGGATTTCGTAGGTGCCAATGCGACCACGGTAACCAGTGTGATTGCAGCTCTCGCAGCCTTCGTCGTGTGCCTTCCATAAGCGAGAGATGGCTGTTGCTGTTGATCCTAGCTTGTCCGTATCGCCGTTGCCGTCGGGTGTTTTGCCTATGCCGTCTTTGAGCGCTGCCTGTTCGAGCTCGTGCATCCGCTTGATGCCGCCATTTTTGTCCAAGTGGAAGCTGTTTTCCAGCTCTTTGAGAACCACAGCGTCTGGTACGAATGCTTCACGACAATCGGTGCACAACCGTCGTACCAAGCGCTGGGCGACTACAATTCTAACAGTGCTAGCTATTAGGAAGCGTTCGACCCCCATGTCGATCAAACGAGGCAGACAGGTGGCGGCGTTGCTAGTGTGCAGAGTGCTAAAAACCAAGTGACCAGTCAATGATGCCTGGACGCCAAGATCAGCCGTTTCGCCGTCACGAATCTCACCGACCATAATAATGTTCGGGTCTTGTCGTAACAGCGCTCTTAACCCGTTGGTAAAAGTCATGCCTGCCTGGTTGTTGACCTGGACCTGATTGGCTCCAACGATGTGATATTCGATAGGGTCTTCAACGGTTGATATGTTGACGTTCGGCGAGTTCAGGCTACTCAGGACACTAAAAAGTGTCGTCGATTTGCCTGAACCGGTTGGCCCGGTTACCAAAATCATGCCGTGGGGCTGGACCATGGCATGTTGGAGGTCGACCAGAGCCTTGCCCCAGAAACCGAGTTCGGTCAGATCGGCGGGCTTGCTCGATTCGTTGAGTATTCGCATGACGACCTTCTCACCATCGAGAATCGGTAGAGTCGAAACACGCAAGGCGTACATTAGACCGCTGAACTCTACTTTGAAACGTCCATCTTGCGGCGCGCGGTGTTCGTCAATCTTGAGGTTGCTGAGGATCTTGATGCGGCTGACGAGTGACCCGAGAAGTTTGCGCGGAAGTTTGTTGGCTTCGCGCAGCATGCCGTCGATGCGATAGCGGACAACCACAAAATCTTCGCGTGGTTCGATGTGGATATCACTGGCACCGGATTTGATACCGTATTCAATAATGATGTTGACCGTCTGGGCGACTGGCGAGTCTTCGGCGACATCTGTTTCGTCAATTTCCTCTAGTTCTGAATCATCGTCGGCGGCGATGACTTTGGTTAGTTCACTACTAATGTTGCCGCGGTATTGGTCGAGAGCAGCTTGCAGCAGACTGCTGGTTGTTATGTGCACTTTTAGCCCCGAGCCGAGCTGTTTTTGTAAAAAGTTAAGCGCCTGAATGTCGTCAGGATCGGCCATGGCTATCTGTCGGGTGTCATCGTCGGCGATGTCGAATACAACGGCGTTGTATTGCCTGGCAATACGCTCGGGAAGCAGTTTGAGGGTTTCTAGCTTAATTTCCTTGGCATTGAGTTCGACGAACGGCACGTCAATTTCGGCGGCGTAGAGCTTGGTCAGATCCTTTTCGGACAGCAAGTTGTTCCGGATCACCAGGTCCTGAAGTGGCTTCTTGTCCTTTGACTCCTGTTCACGGAGTTCATTGATCTGTTCCTTGGTGAACTGGCCAGATTCGGCCAACATCGTCTCAACTAGCGAATCGGGAATACGCACTTTTAGTACTTATTCCTGTTATGCCAGCATGGCTTGCTTAAATGTCTATGTTCACCCATCCTGGACCCAGTTTAACAAGTGGCGCCCAAAAACGTAAGCGACTTCTGCTAGTAAATGTTAAATATTGCTTAATATTACCTAATTATTAAGCTGTAGCAATTTTCACCGTCAAGCTGGGGGCCTATAGTGCTAAACTAGTAGTACTAGAGGGAGCAACCCAATCTAACCTAACTTGCAGGGAGACTTATATATGGCTAAATCTGACACTAAAAAGACTATGGGAGACACTGCTGGCGGTTCGGTCGACGGCAAATCAAAGGCGCTAGGCTTGGCACTGGAGAGTATCGAGAAGCAATTTGGTAAAGGCTCGATTATGAAGCTCGGTGATGCCCACGCTCAAGCAGTAGAGACATACCCGACTGGGGCAATATCGCTCGATATTGCATTAGGCGGTGGTATCCCGCGCGGTCGAGTTATAGAGGTCTATGGTCCAGAGAGTTCCGGCAAGACAACATTGACACTGCACGCCATAGCCGAGGTCCAGCGGCGTGGAGGTACGGCGGCTTTTATCGATGCCGAGCATGCCCTCGACCCAGCCTACGCCAAGCGTATTGGCGTCGATGTCGAAAACTTGCTCTTGTCCCAGCCAGATAATGGCGAACAAGCGCTAGAAATTGTCGAAACACTGGTCCGGTCAAACGCCGTCGACTTGATCGTTATTGACTCGGTTGCGGCGCTGGTGCCTCGTGCTGAGATTGAAGGTGACATGGGCGATTCACTGCCAGGATTGCAGGCGCGACTGATGAGCCAGGCATTACGTAAACTGACCGGTGTTATCAACCGGTCCAAAGCGACGGTTATATTCATCAACCAGATTCGCATGAAGATCGGTGTGATGTTTGGGAACCCCGAAACGACAACTGGTGGAAATGCACTGAAGTTCTATGCTTCGGTTCGCATGGATATTCGAAGAATTGGACAGATTAAGGCGGGGGAGGCAATAGTCGGCAACCGCACGCGCGTTAAGGTTGTCAAAAACAAGATTGCGCCGCCATTTAGGGAGGCCGAATTTGACATCATGTACAACGAGGGTATTAGTCGGGCCGGCGATGTACTAGATTTAGCTGCGGCCAGGGATATAGTCGAGAAATCAGGAGCCTGGTATGCCTACAAAGGAGCCAAAATCGGTCAAGGTCGTGAAGCCACCAAGCTTTATCTTCAGGAAAATTCCAAGGTTATGGAAGAGATCGCCGCCCTGGTCATGGAGTCCGAGAAGCCAAAACAGCCGGTTGCCGACAAGCCAAAGTCCAAGGCCACAACCGACGCTCCTGCCTAGTTAGCAACAAGCAAACCGTCGCTTCGAACAGATCATGAAAATAACTGCCATAAAGCAACAGCTAAAAACCCGAGATCGTTACTCAGTCTATGTTGATGAGCAGTATAGTTTCAGCTTGGGTGAGACAGCCCTCCTTGATAGTGGCCTGCATAGTGGCCACGAACTGACTAGCCAGAATATTGAAGAATATAAAAAACTATCGCTTGATGGCAAACTGTACAATCGAGCTTTGCGTTATGTAGCTATGCGCCAGCGGAGCGCCTGGGAGATGCAGACTTACCTGGAACGCAAAGGTGCCGACGTGCCGCTAGTAGGAACGATAATTGCTCGTCTGACTGAGCTTGGGCTTATAGATGACTATAAACTGGCCCGTGCTTACGTAGCCGACCGTCAGCTGTTGCGCCCGACCTCACGTCGCAAGCTGATGGCGGAGCTCAAGAAAAAGCGCGTAGCTCAGGCAGTTATTGACGAAGTACTTGCCGAACAGGCGGAGGCAAGCGACGGTAATGCCGATAGGTCTGTCCTGCGTGACCTAATAGAACGGAAGCGACGGCAAACCAAATACCAGGACGACCTAAAGCTGATGCAATACTTGGCGCGCCAGGGCTTTGGGTATGGAGATATCAAAAGCGCGCTCAGTGCCGACGAAGACGTTTAGGCAGCGGTAGCGGGAGCAGTGACGCGGGCTGGCTTGGCGAGCTCGTTGATGATGATTCGTTTTGGCGTGATCTCGTTGATTTGGGTGCGGTCGATACTTAGGGTGCCGCCGGTGAAGCTGCGTAACAACGATTGGCTGGCGTATATTTTCTGGACAAACATTGTTTCAGTTTCAACAGCGTAGTCACTGACTTTGCCAACTTTTTGCTTGCTTATTGTCTCGATGTGTTTACCGATGAGTTCGTAGTTCAACGCTATTACATCCTGCAGCCTCACTAACTCGTCGGGCTCAACAAGCACTTCATGGTCGTTGACAACATAACCTTGTTTCAGAATGTCGCGGATGTCCTGGCAAAGCAGTATAAGTTCAGATTTATCTATCGAATCAATACAGTAGAAACCTTCAATTTTGAGGTTGTTAGGATTAAAAATGGCAGCAGTAACCGTCGCAATTGGTGTGCCTGTTCGCAATGATAAAACTGATTTGCCAAGCAAGGATGCACTTAGTTGTAGCATGAGTCTAGTATAGCGCCTGGCAGGCAAAATCCATGGTAGGGTTGCCGAGTTTAAGGGTAAATCTTAAATAAGTTAAGATTTGACCAATTTTCATTGAGCTACTGCTTGGCGTTGTCATGACGCCGTCCTACAATCCTGGCTACTATGTGGCGGAATAATCGAATAATACATGCAACACTACTGGCTTTACTGCTAGTCATGACAGGGTGTGCCGGGCTTGTCCCAGCACAGGCTGAGACTACTGCTGTGCCCTCCCTCACTATCAGCCAGCTCAAGATTACGAGCAGTAATGGCCAGTTTGTGATGCTGTACAATTCGACGAACACGACGCTGGATATGAGCAACTATCAGCTCGAGTACTTCAATAGCTTTGACCTCAGCAAAGCAACGAGTAGCAAGCTGATCAGTCTCACCGGCAAGTTGCCGCCACATGGTTACTATATGATCAATGACGATAGTTTGCTGCTGTGTTACCAACTGACAGTTAGTTCGGTATCACTTGGCTTTTCCAGTACAGCCGGATTCATAGAAGTGCTAGGTCTTTCGCAATCCGCACCCGGAGGCGGTGTCACAACCAACCTCCAGGACTACGTCGGTTGGTCGAAGTCGGGCGCCGTCGGTGCTCAAACCCTACCGACGGATGCGTCAGCGTTTTTGCAAAGAGACGTAACTGACAAATCGTCGCCAATGTTACCTGGTGGGGGCGGCTGGCAGGCTGTAAAACCCGATCCGTCTAACCCTTGCAGCATTGTCGCTGCGTCCAGCACAAACACAGTCGAGGAGTTAGGCGGCCCCAGCCAGCTATTGCCGGCGTCTGAGCCGCCAGCAACAATTGTTGCCGAGGCGGCAGCTAATACTATCGGACCGCTGTTGCCGCCCGGCGATATTGGTCTAATGGCACCACAAATCACTGAGCTGTTGCCTAATCCCAGCGGCACCGGCAACGACTCGACTGACGAATTTATAGAGCTATACAATGCCAACGATAAGCCATTTGATTTGACTGGATTTAGGTTACAAACAGGGCTGTCGACCACACATGACTACGCCTTTACCGCAGGAACACAGCTCCCCGCCAAGAGCTTCACAACGTTCTATTCAGTCACCACCAAGCTGACGCTCAGCAATAGCGGAAGTCAGGCGACGCTACTCGACCCCTTTGGGAATAGCATAGCGACCAGTCAGGCTTACGCTGCGGCCGCCGATGGCCAGGCTTGGGCCTACGCCAAGGGCAAATGGTACTGGTCGACGCAGCCAACACCCGGAGCAGCCAATATTATAAAGGCGCCACCTGTCAAAGCCACCAAGTCGACGACTGTCAGCAGCAAAAAGAAGACTACTGCGACCAAACCTGCCGCCGTCAAGAAGCAGGCGACAGCCAAGCCCGCTTACAGCGGTAATTTTGCCCAAGCGGCACTAGCTAGGGTGCCGATTCATCCGCTAGCGCTTGCTCTCGTTGCGTCGGTCGCGCTACTATACGCTCTATATGAGTACCGAACAGACTTGGGAAACTACTTGCGTCGACGTCGACAGCAGCTTAGCGCTGGCTCAAAGTATTGGTCAAAATTTGCGTGGTGGCGAGGTGATCGAACTGGTCAGTGACCTGGGTGGTGGCAAAACAACTTTCACTCGCGGGCTGGCCAGCGGAATCGGCAGTACTGACCGAGTCAGTAGCCCGAGTTTTACTCTAATGAACCAATACCGGGGGGATAAGCTGATGATCTATCATTTTGATTTTTATAGATTGGCCGAACCGGGCATAATGCGAGAAGAGTTGGCAGAAGTCTTGACAGATCCGTCAGCTGTTGTAGTCGTGGAGTGGGCCAATATAGTCGAGGACGTGCTGCCAGTTGAACGAGTCAGTATAAGCATCACTGCCACCGGGGAGGTGAGTCGTACGTATCGAATTGACACTCCGAAGCAGCTGAGTTACCTAACGAGCAACCTGTCATGATCTGTCTGACACTCAGAACCGACAAGCCGGAAGCCGAGATTGGTCTATACGACGACGCAAATCAGCTGTCCTATCAACACTGGGAAGCGCATCGTGAGCTGGCCGAAACAATCCACCTGAAGATTAAAGAAGTACTTGAAGCGCACAGTCTTGGACTAGCAGATCTTCAGGCAGTAGCAATCTATGCGGGACCGGGAAGTTTCACAGGCCTTCGTATCGGCATTACAGTAGCCAATGCGTTGGCTACGTCGCTGGACATTCCAATAGTCGCCACCACCGGCGATGATTGGCTAGAAACTGGCATGGCTCAACTCGCTGACGGGTCGAGCGCCAGGCAGGTTACTCCAGAGTACGGCTCGTTGCCCAACATCACCGCGCCTCGCCGATAGTTATACACAGATCAGCGACAGTAATTTGACAACGGTTATGATTAAACTATAGTTATAACTACAAAACTTCAACACAAAAATAACAAAGGATACTCATGAAGCTACGACAATTACCGCGCCTTGGAGCCAGTCTGGTGCTAACGCTAAGTTCGCTATTATCAATAAGCATGCCGATTGTCCAGGCTGCACCCGGTTCGGACGTCTGTTCATGGTCGGGTGGCGGCGGTGACTTCAGCATGAACAACGCCAGCAACTGGACAAACTGTAGTAGCGGTGTCCCAGTTACCGGCGACGTTATTTCTTTCGGGGCCCTAACACCTGTTGCCCCAGCAACCTCTACTTCAGTCATCTTGGTCAATGATCTTGACTCGGCTGTGGAACTTGCTGGAATCAGTGTCGTCAAAACCGCCACTACTAACTACACCTACTACACATTACCTAGCGCCAAGCTAGCAGCAGGTGCGCTCCTGCAATATACCGGCACAGGAACAGCTGATAGCTACCTAACTTTTTCTGATACCAGCACCCTGACAGCTCTAGGGGACTTAACGATAGGCAGCGGCTTAACCGTTTCTGTCGTTACAGCTAATATTGCGGGAAATGTAACCCTAAACGGCCTGTACAGTGGCTTAACAATAAAAGGAGCGGGCAGTATTAGTGGCACGCTCACAATCGGTGATCAGCAGTCTGTCAGCCTCAATCCAGCTGTCACCACCAGCTCGATTGCTGTACAAAAAGGCGGCACTCTATCGTATGAAGCCACTACCACTAGCCCAACAGTAAGTGCGGCTTTATCACTCGGTGGTGGTAGCGGAACCGCCAAGCCCCAAGTCAATTTCTTTGCCACTTGCGATACTCCTGGCTACGGTTGTACGCTTCAGCCAACTACGTGGGCGGTCAGTAGTCCTGTGACACTGACAGCTGACGCATACTTCCTGGCGTCCGATAAGTCGACAGTTAACTTTACTGGATCACTAGCTGGACCAAGTTTCGTACTGACCAACGCGCCTTACAGCGATGGCAGCATTACTTTCAGCCCAAGCTCTAACACGTCAAGCTCAACCTCCGGCCCGCAGGTTAACCCCGAGAAAAAGACAGTTGTTAGTGACGATCAGTCGAGCACCGACTTTAGTGTATATGCAAACGAAACGTTAGTAGTTGATGGCAAAGCCGGCAATGTCAACCTGGCGAAGGGAGCTTCTCTAGAGGGAACAGGCCAGGTCGCGGGGCTTTATGCAGCAACTGGGTCTACTGTTTCACCAGGTCACAGCCCAGGCTGCATCACTAGCACCGGCGATATTGTGATATCTGGCACATACAAGGTTGACGTCGGTGGCACCGTAGCCTGCGATGGCTACGACCAACTAAAAGTCACTGGCACCGTTGACCTGACAGGTTCAACGCTCTCCGCTACGCTTTACAATGGCTTCGTGCCAGCGGTTGGCCAAGCGTACACCATCATAGAAAATGACGGAACAGATGCAATTACAGGTGAATTCACAGGTATTGCCGACGGTGGCACCTACACCAATGACGGTGTAACCTACAGTGTCACGTACAAAGGTGGCGATGGTGGCAACGATGTAATTTTGACGGTTACAGCAGTTGACGCTAGCAAGTTGCCAGCAGCGCCTAACACCGGTATCAAGCTGGTCGCTGCTCACCCCATGGCTTCACTGTTTACGTCTATGACTGCCGCTGGACTGCTATTTGCAGCCTCACGCCGCAGCCGAACCGTTCGACGCTAGTACACCTAGCATCCCAAAAACAAAGAGAGCACGAGTATGGACTTCAAAACACCGCCGCGGCCGCCGCGGCCAACAGCCCGCCGCCGAGTGACGCTTCAGGATTACACTGAGCGTCCGCTGCGGGCGTCCACAGCTCCTGCCTACGCAACTCCTGGTCAGTCGATGCGGCCTCGTACAATGGACGGCATGTTGTCTCAGACTCCTGCAACGCCTTTGCAGATGCCAAGATTGGTAGTAGCAACGGTTCCTCAGTCAATTTCAGTCCTGTCAGCCCAGCCATACGCCAGCCCCGCGCGTCCTAAGCTTCAGCAGTCACGGGTGCTGGCACGACGTACTGCCGTGCCTGCTACACAGTCCTCGACCGAAAAACCGGCCAGACGCCGTCGCTCCAAGGCTCAGATAGTTTTAGTGTCTATGGCAGCCTTAGTTTTTGGGCTAGGGCTGCTGGTCAATATCGAAACCTTGCAAGCCAATCATGATACCAAAACTCAGGTCTCGGCGCTTTCTAGCAAGGCAGATACGAGTAGCGGCGAGTCTGATGATGCCGTTCCCAGCGAGACCAAGCCAAGCGGTTCGACCTCTACATACAACACAGCTCCGGATTTGCCTAAGCTAATTCAGATCTCCAAGATCGGCGTCAACGCTCGGGTTCGCCCGGTGGGCGTAACGACCAGTAACGCACTCGGTACCCCGTCGAACATACACGACACCGGATGGTACAACGCCAGTGCAAAGCCCGGAGACGGGCCCGGCAGTGGCGCCATGTTGATTGACGGGCATGTCCATGGGCCGAGTCTACCCGGGGTTTTTGTCGACATCAAGAAGCTTACCGAGGGCGACACAATAACTGTGACGCGTGGTGACAACCAAGTATTCAGCTATAGCGTGGTCAAAACAGCGATCTATCCAGCTGACTCGTTGGACGTAGGATTGCTGTTAACTTCAGCACAGCCTGGCAAACAGGCTCTCAATCTCATAACCTGCGGTGGTAAATTTGACAGCAAAACACAGCATTACGAGGACCGAACAGTCGTTTTCGCTGTGCTGCAGAGTTGACCGAGAGATTGCCGACAGCGTATAGTTTGAGATGGGACAACGCGTGAGATTTTCCACCGGAGCCCAAATATTATTGATTTCCAGATCGTCTTCGCAAGCTAGAGAAGTGATAGCGATGTTTGGTCGACGATCTGTCTTATAGAAAGGATGCTGTATGACAGCAGTATTGCTCGCAATCGTTGGGCTAATTGTCGGGTTTGGTGGCAACATGGTTGTGACTAAACAACGCCAGGGATCGGCCGAAGAAAAAGCCAAAAAAGAACTCGAAAAAGCTAAAAAAGAAGCCGACAAAATGATCGCAACGGCCCGAGAAGAGGCGCTTAAGGCGGCAGAGGAATCCAAAAAAGAAGGTCAATCGCAGCGCAATGAACTCAAGGATTTAGAGCGGCGTCTGATCACGCGCGAGGAAGCATTACTCAAGAAGCTCGATGAGCTGGATGCTCGTAATGAAAAATTGCGCAAATCCGAAGATGAAGTAGAAGGGCTTAAAAATGAAATACGCGACATTCGTATCAAGCAGCAAGACAAGCTCGAAAAGATCGCCAGCCTCAGCAAGGCAGATGCTGCCGAAAAACTGATGCAGATGACCGAACGTGACATACGTAACGACCTCGTAGGCTTGGTCAACAAGATTCAGAATGAGGCCAAGGACAATGCCGAGGAGGCCGCCAGCCTAATCATTGTCAGCGCCATGGAGCGTATGGCATCGGAGGTAACTGCCGAGCGTACTATTACCAGCGTCAAGCTAGCCGAGGAGGAGATGAAGGGCCGTCTTATTGGCAAGGAAGGTCGTAATATCCAGGCTTTGCAACGGGCCACTGGCGTTGACATCATGGTCGACGATACGCCTGGATATGTCGTGCTTAGCAGCTTCGACCCAGTTCGTCGTGAGGTGGCTCGCCAGGCCATCGAAATGCTAATGAAGGATGGGCGCATTCACCCAGGCCGTATCGAAGAAATCGTCGAAAAGGCCCAAAAAACTGTTGAGAAGGATGTTATGCGGGCTGGTGAGGATGCCGCCCGAGAAGTCGGTATTATCGGTATCCCCAAGGAAATTTTGCAACTTCTAGGTGAACTGCGTTACCGAACCAGCTACGGGCAAAACGTTCTGAAACACTCTACAGAGATGGCTCATATTGCTGGCATGATCGCTGAGGAGCTAGGAGCTAACGTCAAGACTGCCAAGTACGCCGCGCTGGTGCACGACCTTGGCAAAGCGCTGACGCACAAGATGGAAGGCAAGCACCACCACATATCTGGTGAGATGCTTCGCAAATACGGTGCTCCCGAAGAGGTCGCTTTGGCGGCCGAACAGCATCATGATGACATTGAGGCCACAAGTACCGAGGCCTTAATCATCCGGGTTGTAGATGCCATAAGTGCTTCACGACCTGGCGCGCGCAATATTTCGGCCGAGAACTTTGGCGAGCGCATGCGTGAACTGGAGAATGTCGCAAATGGCTTCCCAGGTATCGAGAAATCTTACGCCATCAGCGCTGGGCGTGAAGTTAGAGTATTCGTTCGTCCTCAACAGATTGACGACCTCAGCGCTATCAAGCTGGCCCGTGATATCGCCACCAAAATTGAGTCGACCATGCAGTACCCGGGCACAATCAAGGTCAACGTCATCCGCGAAACTCGCGCCATCGAATTTGCAAAATAGCCACATTTAAGCTTTTTTTCATGATTCGCGCTGCATAACTTGGTAGCATAGATCTGTCACGTAAACAGGAGACAGACTATGACCGAAGAGCCGCGTGAAATAGTGGAGTCCGCCTTGGCGGAGATACGAGATATATTTGCCGACATACACATGGTGCGGCGCAAGCTAAACGAACTGCGTGATCATTTCAAGCGCCAATTACAAGATGGCACCATCACCTGGTTTCGCTACGACGTCGAGATACATGACTTGTCGCGCATGCAGCGAACTCTAGATGCCCAGTGGCTGCGTTTGCAGCAACAACGCAGTCGAGCGCTTGAGAAGCTGCGCCACCTCGCGTAGAGTTAGAAGATGAATATACTATATGTCGGCGATATCATGGCCACACCAGGCATTGAGCTAGTCGAGCAGCTACTGCCAGGGCTTCGTGCCGAGTACCAGGTAGATGTTGTACTGGCGCAGGCCGAAAATGTTAGCGACGGCAAGGGAATCACGCCCGCTGACATGAGTCGGCTTCAGGCTGCAGGAGTTGATGCGTTTACTGCCGGTAACCATAGCCTAGCTCGTTCGGAAATTAACGCAGCTATGAACGACCCAGATCAGCCCATCATCCGTCCGGCAAACTATCCGGTTGGCACGCCAGGACTGGGCTACAAATACATCCAAACTCCCAGGGGCAAGCTACTTTTTATCAGTTTGCTGGGCCAGATAGTCGGCCGTGATTCCGACAAGCCGGTAGACAATCCGCTACAGGTTATCGATAAGATCCTGGCCGATGAGACTGATGTCGACAAAATAGCTACAGTTGTCAATTTTCACGGCGACTTCAGCAGTGAAAAGGTCAT
>JBDSWU010000098.1:0-8333 GCA_039926445.1 Saccharimonadales bacterium (SeqCode) | reverse complement strand
TTTGCTCGAGCCTTTTCCACCTTTTTTCCCGCCCTGCATGTACTTGGTCTCGAAATCAAAGAAATTTTCGGCTGCTGTCAGTGGCGCTTCGAGAAGCGCCGGTCGGGGCTGCTCGTTACCGATGATTGGAAGCGTGACCTCAACCAAGTTCTGTACTGCTTCCTCCACGATAATCTTGTCGTCGTAATGCGCCGCTACCTCTAGTGCGTTGCGCAGTTCCGTGGCCGTGGTCGCCCGGCTGATACCGATGCTCGAACCAAGATGTGCCGGTTTTACAAATAGCGGGAACTTCAAATCGGCGACTATCTCTTTGACGGCTGCGTCCAGATCCAGGCCGGCAGTCGCATAAGACACAAACTTGCTAACCGGAATACCGTTGCTAACGGCCGCTTGCTTGGCTAGCACCTTGTCCATCGCCAGCATTGAGGCAGCTGGACCGCAGCCGACATATGGCACGCCGGCCATCTCGAGTAGCCCCATCAGTGATCCGTCCTCGCCATAAGTGCCGTGCATCGCCGGGAAGACAACATCAATACGTTGCGTGTGCCTGCGCGCCGTCAGGCCACCGCCGGCGTGGACCAATGTAAGTCCACTATCGAACTGCAGACTGACCGGCGTCGCTTTTTTCAGATAATCATCGACCGCACCACTGGTGTAAAGCTTAATATCTTTGAGTTTGTCATGACTGTACCAAGCGCCGTCTTTGGCGATATATATCGGCACGACTACGTATGATTTGGTCAGCTCCAATGGCTTAATGACGCTGGACAGCGCCGTCACAATCGACACGTCGTGCTCGGCCGAGCGGCCGCCGAATATAACGGCTATGGTTTCCATAAGACTAGTATACATCGCCTATAGATTAAAGCACTTGCTCGTAACAAATTAGGCGTAGTTGTCTGTCCAGTCATTCTGCATGACAACCAGATCACCAGCTGCCACAAAATGTTGCAAGTTGGTATAAAAGTCGAGAGGGTTTGATTCTATCTGCAACCTCCCTTTATAAGCTGCCTCCTGCAGGCCCGCAACTATCGAATCTGTGGCTGTGTTCTGCATCAGCACCACTAGATCTGGGCTGGCAGCAGCGATCAGTCTGCCGACCTCTGTGTGGACGCGAGCCGATTCTGAGCCTTGATCGACGAGACCGGGTGTAACATAAATCTTTCGCGAAGCGTCCAGATCTGCCAACAGCTGGGTACCGGCGCGAACGCCTTCTAGGTTGCCGTTATATGTATCGTCGACCACCCAGGCACCACCAAGTTGGTAGGGCTGCATCCGGTGCTCGAAGGGCTTGGTTGCTGCCAATCCGGCCTTAACCTGAACCGGACTAAGCCCAAGCTCTAGGCCAAGCGCCGCAACAAACGACAAAAACCCGACCTGGTGCTTGCCGACCAGCCCACTCGATAGCGATAATCGTTGCTTACCTTTGGACATAACAAATTTTGTGCCATCAACTGCTGTTGCGACTGTCGAGACCTTCCAGCCCAGCACACCAGCATTGGAAAATTGCTTATAGTCGGGCTTGAGGTATGTCTTTACATCTGGAGAGTCGGAGTTCACGTAAAGTGTTTGAACGGACCGCGATAGGCTAAATATATCATCGGCGGCGGCCGCCAGTGTCTTGTAGCGGTCAAGGTGGGCTGGCGCCAAGCCAGTGATTATCCCGACTGTTGGCTTGGTTATATCGGCGAATCGACCTACATCACCAGGAGCACCTTCGCCTTATTCGATGATCAGCACGTCCTCTTTGCCGCTTAGTTTGCGCGCGAAATAAGCGTGGCTGGAACTGACGTTTTTGTTGGCGGGTGTGGCTGCTACGTCCAATCCTTCGGACAGTACGGTCAATAGCAGCTCTTTCATCGATGTTTTACCGTAGCTACCGGCGACGGCAATTTTGATCCCCTGGTGGTTAGCAAAGATTCGGCGCGATTCGGCAATTAGTCGTCGTTCTGCTGGTCTCGAAATCAATAAACGCCCCAATTCCATAGGTAGGACTGCCAAGTGGCCCCAAACAACTGGGTAGCCAAAGATCAGCGCTAGACCGAAGGGCACACCTGCGAAAACCTGACCTGAAAGCCCAAGCACCAGCAATGACACACCAGCTGCAATCTGTACAGCGATTCCGACTCGTAGTGCCAGTAATAGCATCCTAGCTGCTTTGGTTGGATCGAGCGTCCGGCGCTGCATAACCAGCGAAAAGTTTTGCGTCCTCCACAGCCAACTCAAATAAGGCTTTGCATGGTACTCGGTACTCTGCAACATATAGACGAGCACCCGCGGAAAACTTGGTCGGTAGACACTGAGCAATGCACCGATCACGCTAAGAATTCCTGGATTAAGCTGGCGACAATGCGTGGCTGATCAAGATGTATAAAATGCCCGGCATCTGGCAAAACGTGGAGGTCAGAAAAGCCAATCTCTGACTGTAGCAGTTCGCCATAAGCGACGGGCGTGGCAGTGTCGTCATCGCCGTAGATCAGCAATGTGTGCTGCTGGACGCGGGCAGCGTCGGCTTGGACATCGTCGTTAACAATTCGTTTGAACGTCTCCTGGAGGTGCTCAGCGACAAGCATATCTGAACCGATGGTGGCGTAGGCCTTGGTCCGCAGCCGGCGTTGTATGGACTTTGGGAGTGGCTTTGTTAGGGTTTTGGCGCCTTTGGCAGCCAGTCGCATGGCTTTTTTGCGGCCATTGTACTGGCTACGGATACCAGAACTGGCTAGCAGCACTAAACGATCCGGCTTCAAAACACCCTGAGCGACACCGCGGATGGCGATGGCACCGCCGTTAGAGTGTCCGACTATGGCGTAGCTTTTCAGCTTGAGTTTAGTCAAAACGGCTGCAACGAACAGGCTGTAATCACTTAGTCCCCAAGCCGTCGCCGGTGACTGGGTGCCCCCAAAACCGGGGAGGTCCAGAGCTAGCACCTGGTAATGCTTAGCCAGCTCTGCCTGGAGCGCCGCCAAACCCTTACTAGAGTCGCCCCAACCGTGGAGCAAAACTACAACTTTGCCCGACCCAGTCAGTTGATAGGTGGTAACAAGCTGGTCGACAACAATCTGCATGACATTAGTATACCCTAGTAACCGCCGCCGAGGCCGCCCAGTAATCCTGCAAGTGCCGCACCATCACTGCCGCCTGCTCCGCCTCCGAGTGCTGCCTGCAGGTTGGCTAGTACGTCCAGCGCTGGGATAGCGTCGCTAGGTGCGACAATCTTGACTGGTTTGTACACAAAGGTGATCGACAGGTTTCCGGTCGTACCCTTTTTGGCATCTGATGCCGTTGATTGCGTGGCGAGCTGCACAACGTGCTTGGTGGCGTTGTCGACCCAGATAGTCATAGGTGTAGTTTCGTGATCACCCTTGGCCGTTGACTTGTTGCTGGTAGCGTCCTTGTTGCAGGCCTTGAAAGCTTTGACTATCGACAGGTCAGACAGCTTCATACCATAAGCCGCCGCCTTATCATCATCGATGCTCAAAACATATTTTTCGGCTTTGGCACCGTTAACCGAGTCGGGGCTATGACTGACTATAGTTGCGAACGGCTGAACTTTGTATGCATCATACAGCAACTTGCCGTCCTGCTCGGTCAGAGCGAATTTAACGTCGGTATAACAGCTAGCGCCACTACTCTTGATGAGCGTACTATCGATTGCGATCCACTTTTCAGCCAACTGCTGGTTAAGCAGCGTGACCACAGGCGCATATTCACTCGCACCATAGGAGTTCAAAAGATTACTAACCGATGACAGATCACCAATTTTGACATACAAATTCTTGTCGACATAGCGAGCGGCCAATGGAATCGTGGCGCCGACTGCTGTAACATCGAGTTTCACGTCTGAAAAGCCGCGGTTATTGTCCTGCGAGCCGGCGAGACCGACTTTGTACGACGAACCATCCTGTGAAATCTCAAACTTGCCTTTGTAGGTTAGCTCCTTTTCGGCGATTGAGTTGCCAATAGCCTTGAATAGCGTATTTGTCGGCGTGTTCGGCAGAATGACCGCCGCATAGGTTACAGCCGAAATTATAAGCACTACAACTAATGCAATTAGACCGATGATAATCGGCTTTTTGAAGCTTCGCTTAGCCTTCAGTGGCATCGCAGCGGCCGGACTACCGCCGGCGACATCAGGCGAAACAACCGCTTGCATGACTGACGGCGTGACCACAGCCGGCGCAACTGGCGCTTCTGCAGGCAAAGCCTCGGGCATCGGCATCGGTGCACTCTCAGGCAATGGAGCAGCCTCTGGTGCTGGCGCTTCCTCGGGCATGCCGATTGGCTCCGTCAGCGGTTCAGCCTCCGACGCTGGCAGGCTATCTGGCGTTAGTTGTTGCATAGGTTCGGATATAGCCTGGTCCGGAGCGAGAGTGGCGGCTGGTTCGGTGTAAGGTTCGTTTGTAGGATTCGAAGGGGTGGGTGATAAAGGTGGTGTCGGTGGTACTTCATTTGCTTGATTGTTCGGATCCATAATGTGTTCCTATGTTGTTTTTTAGATAATGCTTATGATTATATCCTATAGCAACTTACCCGATTCGACTAGTCTATGGTGCACTTGAAGCACTTTCTTTCGAACACTTTTTAGGTTGGTTAGACTACTTGCTCAGTTCGGACCTGTAATTCGATATAGTCACCATAGTTTTAGTTGTTTGCAACAGCGATTCGACGACTCATAAATAACAGGCTACTCCCAGCTAATACCGTAACAAGCAGTGAAGCTAATGGGTTTGCAGTGAGCAACTCAAAACCGGTATTTGGAGCTTTTGGCAGTGCCGCGGCATTGACACTCATAACGGTCAAAACTACGTCGTTACCATCACCGCCCTTGTAAGTCACCGAGTAGGTTACACCGTCTTGCGTAAATTGTGCACTCTCGTCAAGACCTTTAAAATTCCCGCTCACTGCTGCTGATGACTGGTTATCAATAATCGTAAACTTATCACCAACATTGGGCACAAATCCGCCATATAGCACGAGTTGCAAGATACCATCAATATTACCGCCTATACCGCCATCACTAAATAGCGTAACACTAGAGGTGGCTTTTATTTGATCGTATCCATTGCAAGCTGTTGCACCACCTAGTTCAGCTTGGTAAGTCCCACCAACTACAAGGTCTGTGGTAGTGATACAACCTGGGCTATGACCCGGCGCGATTATGCCTCCAGGGTCAACGTTGATACCCGATGTTACAGTGCCACTTCCTTTTAGGATACCGCCGCTAAGTACCGTGGCTCTGTTAATTTTTGCATCAACTGTTAATGTTGCTTGGCTGTTTACTATGTAATTTCCGCCGAGCTGATCTGTCGTAATATGGTTATCGGCCGTAATCTGGCTGTAAAACTGAAGATTATAGTTGGCCTGAGCATAAGCATGAATAGCAGTAAAGTATGCGTCATTCATCGTCACGTCAAACGCTTTATAAATATTCTTGATGTATGTCACTTTGCTCGCTAAAACTGCATCCGTCGCTTGCCAGCCCGTCAATTTGGTATAATTATCTGTCTCCATTAAGTAGGCCGCCGTTTCTGCCCGATCTTCTGGCTCTAGGGTAGTGGCATATCCCGTCGCAAAGCCCGCTAATGGATGCTCGCCCGTAGGGCAGGCAGCCTGATAACAGCTTTGGCCAGTGGAGGTATAGGTGAAACCCGAGGGGTTCAGACTCGTCCAGTTAACATCACTAGTATTTGCTATATCACCAAATCGCACTGAATCAACGTAATGAAAAAATTCATGGTGAATAAGCTCGGCGCGGGAATACGTACTATCTCCGAATGTCGTATCATAATACATAAATTTATTGGTTGGATTATAGGCAGCTCCCACTTGATATGTTGTCTGATACGTCTTATCTATTAGATATATTTTTTGCAGACCAATGCTGTTGATGAATGCCACCGGGTACTTCGACCATTCCTGTACGAAAGCATTGGCAAATGCCTTGGAAGACGTAAAGTTTTGCGTACCCAAATCGTTACATGTAGTTAGACTGTTCCTCAGGGGTGATCCTGAAGTGACATCGCAGTATGGATCGCTAGTCACTGTATACTGGTCTAGAAATGACTGAAGGGCGCTTTGAAGCTGCGCTGGCGTAGTAGCAACGCTGATTGCTTGGAGTGCTGCCAGGGTGACAGCAGATGATTGAGTCCCGGCGCCTGGTGTCGCTGCGTGTGCAACTGGAACATTCGTGTAGAGTTGACTAAAGGTACTCACCAGCAATGCTGTAAATAGGATAAACTTTTTTAGGTTTTTCATTTTTATTTTAAGTTTGGATAAATTGAACTTTGGTATATCGCAATTATCATCCACAAATCAACTGTTGTCAAGAATAAAACTTATATTGCACCATGCAATCCAACCAAATAAAAAGAGCCAGCTTTGCTTACTCGTTTTATTTGGTGCGCGAGGCGGGACTTGAACCCGCACGCCTTGTGGGCACAGCATTTTAAGTGCTGAATGTCTACCATTCCATCACTCGCGCGCGTAACAGGGCAATTATACTATGCCAGCAACTAGATCACCACTTCGCTAGACCAGAATTTGCCGAGTAGGATCTGCATATTGGGTGACAAGGCGACTTCCATCATGTCGTCAAGGCCTAGATAATCCAAATCGTCGTGAATGTCATTCTCCACAACCTGTGGCTGGCCGCTAACAATTTCGGCGTGAAACCAACTGTAGTGATAACTATTGCCGTGATGGTCAAACACACAGCTACCTAGTGCTTTTACCAAGCGCACCTGGACTCCAATCTCCTCTGCGACCTCACGGACGGCGGCTGCCTCGGCAGTCTCGTCCACCTCTAGCTTGCCGCCCGGCAACTCCCAGTGACCAATCTCACCGGCGGCGCGGTGCAGCAGCAGGACACGCTCCTGCTCATCTACGATCACGCAACCGGCTAGCTTTATCGGCTTCATAAACTTGTTTCGAATAAGGTTGGAGGCACCTACCCAAAACGTGCCTGTGGCACGATTTGTAGACGCGAGCGAAGCGTCGTCCGTAGTTGCTTATTAAGGTTGGAGGCACCTACCGGGTTCGAACCGGTGTACGCGGTTTTGCAGACCGCTGCGTAACCACTCCGCCAAGGCGCCGTCCAAACGATTATACCGTACCCGGCTCGCTTTCACGAGCTTTGGCAGCCGATAGCCTGTCAAGAGCGCCCAGCTCAGGCACCGGCGCCTTCAATTCATCATCCGTGCCACTGTAAAGCCTTAGCGTAGAGATCCACTCATGAGATGTCTGGCCATCTATACCCTGTTCATCAGCCATCGACCTAAGTTGCTCGAGGAATTGGTCGCTAATGTAGTCCATACTAGTCACTTCCTCGTCGGCTCTTGTTCGAACGCCGTCGGATACCCAGCGAACTTTTTGCATCGCCGTTGCAACAGCACCAAACTTGGCAGCAATTTCTTCATGGTCATCGGGTGTTTTTAGTAGTGCCAACACAAACTCGGACATCGCTTCCTCTCTTGTAGGTTCAGTAAGTAAATCCTCAAGCCCACGCCGGCCCAGGCCTCGACTGTGGGCATCGGTAACAGTCATAATCCCATGCAATAACTGGCCGCCACCGCTCAGTGCGGCCCGACCCAGCCCAACATAAGCCCCGCGGGTATTCCGAATCGTCTCTCGGGTCACTATCGAACCAATCTCAAATCCTACACCCGCCAGTCCCCTCGCAGCCTCAGCCAAACCCAAATGTTCTCGTCCCATATCACCCTCCCATCAAGCTTCACAAAGCAAGAAGTATACCCCGACCACGCCAACCATGAAGTAAGATTTTTGACTGCCCCATCACTCTAGTATCAATTCGTTGAGCGGATAGACGACTCAACCTGTTGCTGATTGATGCCATTTGTGACGTTGCTGTACCCAAGAGCTCGTAATCGCTGCTGAGCAGCAGCTGCACGACTACCGCTCTGGCAATAGACTACTATTGGCGCGCTGCTTGCTAGCCCCTCAAGCATTTCAGCCCCCTCCTCAATCGCGCCTAGCGGAATATTGACCGATCCTGCGACATGCCGCGCCTCAAACTCGTCCGGCTCTCGCACATCAACGATTAGTCGGGCTGCTTTGTCTGGCTTAATCATCAGTAATGTGCTGATTTGTATATATATGTACGTATTCAATAGATACGTCAGGTGTTTCAGTCATGCCGGTGATTATTTTCCCCATAAAGCAAGCATAGCAAAAAGCTCCCATTCCGGGGAGCTTTTTGAGTCTAAACTTGGTTTAGGCAACAGAACTTAGTAGGCTTTTGTTGCGCCGTCGGTTACTGCTTTTTCGGCATTGTCCTTGGACATCATTGCACAAACGGTTGTTCCACACGTAGCGTG
>JBDSWU010000097.1:0-8113 GCA_039926445.1 Saccharimonadales bacterium (SeqCode) | reverse complement strand
AAGCTGGCTCGATTAAAGCCAATCAAGCGGCCTGCCTTTACAAAACGCAAACGCAACGCTGAGGAGCGGGTGGCCGACGCGCTCAGTAACGTGCCGCGCATCACCAACGAAACAGTTGCTGAGCACCGAGAGGACGTGCTTAAAGCCGCCCGTAAGTATATCTACCCTCTAGAGCATTCACGACACCGCGTTGTCCGCATCACGATTGTGCTATTAGTTCTAGCCGTAGTCATATTTTTTGGTTACTGCGGAGCTGCCTTGTATAAATTTCAGTCGACTAATGGCTTTATTTACGGCGTTACGAGGGTTATCCCATTCCCGGTTGCCAAGTCCGGACCACGCTGGATTAGCTATGAGTCGTATCTGTTCGAGCTACGCCGCAACATGCACTACTACGAGACTCAGCAGCAATCAGATTTCGCGACTCGCGACGGAAAGGTCCAGCTAAAACGCCTCAAACAGCAGGCTTTGACCCAAGTCACCCAAGACGCCTATGTCAAGCAATTGGCTGAAAAGAACAAAGTGTCAGTCAGTCAGCAATCCGTCGACAACCAGGTTAGCCTGGTGCGCAGCCAAAATCGTCTCGGCAGTAACGACCGGGTATTCAAAGATGTGCTCAACCAATTCTGGGGCTGGAGCATAGACGACTTCAAGCGCGAGTTGCGCGGAGAACTATTGCAACAGGCTGTTGTCGCCAAACTCGACAGCGCCACTCAGACGCGAGCTGACGCAGCGTTGCAGCAGCTCAAGGACGGAGGTGACTTTGCGGCTATCGCGACTGCCAGCTCTGAAGATCCAACAACTGTTGCCGCCGGTGGTCAATACCCTAACGCAGTCACGCCAACCGACCGCGACATCGCACCTCAAGTAACGGCAGCATTGTTTCGGTTGCAGCCTGGCCAAACGTCTGGCCTAGTCAGTACTGGCTACACCCTAGAGATCGTCAAAGTCATCGACCGCGAAGGCACCAGCCTCCACGGAGCTCATATCCAGTTTAACTACCAACCAATCACAACCTACACCAAGCCACTAGCTGCCAAACAAAAGCTCCACACCCTCGTAAAACCTTAATCCGCTCGTGTCATGTAGGATGGGGGTTGTTGAACACAAAGTACTTATACAATAAAAAGTTCCAAGTCATAGCGCTAAGGATAGCCAGTATTTTGGCTGCATTGACCAGCATCACTGTCGCTTGTGACAATGATACGCCTGTCATTAGGGCTAAACGGTGAGTAGGCACTACCATGGTAACGACATGTATAACCAAAGTCTGGATAACTAGAACGCTGGTCGCTGTTACAATCACGAAATATACAAATCTACGAACGCCAATTTGACTTCGACGATTAAAGACCAATATATGGTTCCAAAAATATGACAGTACGATGCTGATTGTTGCAGAGAAAGCGTTTGCAAGTAATATATGGACTCCAAAACCGAAGACGAGCAAATTGAGAAGTGTGAGGTCGGTAAGACTGTTAATAGTGCCAACCACACCAAACCGCACAAAACGGCGCTGCCAGGTAAGTTGCACAAATCCCACGATAGACATAGTAGTAGCAATATAGTAGCATAAGCGTAAATGGACAAAACAAATATGCCAACGATGAGGTTGGGTGTCGCGGTGCCAACTTATAACGAGGTGGCGAATATTGAACAGCTAGTTACACAGATCTATCAAGCTGTTCAGGGACTAGTGTTTGAATGTACTGTGCTGATAATCGATGATAACTCACCCGATGGTACGGGTGACCTCGCTGATCAACTTGTCACAAAGCTATCTAGCGAATCTTTTCATATCGAAGTACTTCACAGAAGTGTAAAAGAGGGGCTCGGGAGGGCCTATATCGCCGGGCTTCAGGAGCTACTTGCAGGCAACTACACCCACATCTTGCAGATGGATGCAGATATGTCGCATGACCCTCGCTACATCCGCGATTTTATCGAGGCCGCAAAGAGCACGGATTTAGTAGTGGGCTCGAGGTATATTCCTGGCGGTGCTACACCCGACTGGGCGCCGCATAGGAAGCTGCTTAGTTCATTAGGTAACGTTTACAGCCGGCTTATGCTCGGTCGGGCTATCCATGACTATACCGGCGGCTACAATCTTTATTCGGCTGGATTGCTCCGCATGGTGCAGGTCGACTCAATAACAGCAGGCGGCTACGGGTTCCTTATCGAACTCAAGTATCGCGCGGTACAGTGTTCGCGGTCTTGCATCGAGGTGCCAATAATTTTTCATGATCGCACGCAAGGAAAGTCAAAAATACCAAAGAATATTATTCTCGACAATGCTGTGCTTGTGGCCAGGCTAAAAATTCGCACCTTGCGACGGACTGTGTTCGTTGCGGAACTGTCGTGAAAGGATTTCGGTTTTGGCGGTGGCGATGGACTAACGAGGGGATCGCCTTACTAACAGTTCTCGCGGCAATTTCTCTGGCTCTCGGGCACATTGCACAGTCAGCATGGCGTAACATCTTTTTGTATAACGGCGATTCCTTGACGCTACCAATCATAGCTCGGTCTATCGCCAACCATGAGCCCATCTATTGGGTGTTCTCGGCTCAGATGAACTTATTCCCAGAGGGTATAATATACGCATTTGCAGCTTCGGTAACGACATCAGTTAGGGCGACTTTAGTATTTAATGCGGTGCTCAACATAGTTCTGTTCTATGGTCTTTTGCGGCTGTTGTTACGCATGGCAACTTCGCAGTCAGTTGAGCGCCAACGACTGCTGGCTGTTGGCGGCGCACTGGCTTTGGTAGGCTTCAGTTTGCTGGAAAGCTACAACCCAAATCAAGCAATGGCAACTTATAGTCTGTTTAGTACCTATTACTTCGGATTACTGGTATCTGGCATGAGCGTTTTGTGCCTTATGCTGTGGCAATATAAATGTCATCAGAGTTGCCGAGCTCGGAGTACTCTACTGGTCTCCATGAGTATAGTAGTCGTTACTGCTCTTACAGTTAGCTCCAACCCTCTGTATGTGCCACAATTTGCAGCGCCGATAGTGCTCGCTATTATAGTAATGTTCGTCCTCAAGCTGTTTGACAGGGTAACCTCAATTTGGATGGTTTGCACTCAGGCCTTAGGCATCCTGATAGGTTTAGGCCTACATCAGATCTTGAGTAGTTTTTTGGGACAAACGTTGGGTAGCCACTCAAGCGGTTTCGCCGGAGCAACCCATCCGGTCGATGCCTTATTTTATGCCCTTGGTGCTATTGCTCCACCAAACCCACAGCAAGGCACAGTTCTGCGGATCGTGCTGAGTGTGCTGATCTACTTCAGCTGTCTACTCTACGTGCTATTCCGGTTAAATTCACGTCTCAAAAGTGACACTGGCCGCTACAACCCGAGCAGTTACCTGGTGCTCATATTTGTCGCTATCGAGCCAATCGTACTAATACTGTTAACGGCAGCAATCGGTGGGGCACAGAATCGTTATCTGAGCATGCCGATTTTTATTTCTATCATAGGTATGGTGATTATTTTGGGCGAGATTACAACGGTTAAACTTTGGCGTGCCGTATGTAGACTTGTAACGCTTGTGGTGGTTTGTGTAATTCTAGCGGGAGTGATTAGTTTGCCGCGCATTAGCCCACTACTATCGACAGATTACCCTGATGGTGAGTGTTTGGCAGCAGCTTTGGACTATCGTCCAGCCAACGGCATCTCTGGGTACTGGACAGCGCGTGCATTAGATATCTACGGCCAGCAAAACATTCGTGTATTACAGACCTCCGGATACAGCCCGTTTGCGTGGCTTAATAATTTAGCTACGTACCAGAACAAGACCTACAGCTTCGTAGTTATACCCAGGGACGTCATGATGCCAATGTCGGCTTCATTAGATCAATTCCGCGATCTCGGCCAACCATCAAAATTTAGCCGATGCCCAACTGTGGATGTATACCAGTATATGCCGGGCACCGTAGGCTACAGTCGACTTAATTACTGCTTGCAGCAGGCGCTTTCCGAGGAATTAGTCGCTCGCAAGCAAGGAACAATCGCCAGCCTCAGTCGTTCCGCGTTCATAGGTGAGACCGCGCAATGTCGCTAGAGCGTATGATTGTAATCACAACCTACACCAAGCCACTAGCTGCCAAACAAAAGCTCCACACCCTCGTAAAACCTTAGCGTAAATAGGACTATCGGTATAGCTGGCTGTGAGTTCCGATGTGAGTAAACAGCGCAGTCTCATTATCTACAAGCTCGTAGATCGCTCGCACATCACCGCTTATATCGATGCTGCAACTGCCCTTGTAGGGGGTGTAGAGTGAGTGGCTACGGAGCTGACTATTTGTTGGATCTTTGACGAAAATAGCCATGCGCTCAACCATTTTTTGCTTAGTTTTAGGCGACAGTTTGGCCGCCATCTTGCCAAAACGCTTGTGTAGAACTATGTTCATAGAGATTTGAAGTGCTTGGTCAGACTTTCAACGTCGCTAAACGTCTCTGAAACATTTTTTCCAGCGTGATAGTCTAAAATCGCTTCACCGAGTTCTTTTTCAACTTCTGGTTTAAGTCGAGGAAGGGCTGAGATGCTGAGCGTACGGCTTCGAACAAACTCCTTCAGATTGGCAATAACAACTGTGCTCAATGGTACTCCAATTTCGTCTGCCAGCGCCTGCGCGTCGTGCTTGAGCGACTTACTAAGCTTGATGTTCATAACTGTTTTATCTAATGTAGTCATATACCAAAGTATATACATTGGTATAAATTAGTCAATACCAATGTATATAGGGATGATCTATTTGGCGTGCCGTAGCTTTGCAGGCCTGGAACTATTTTCAGACTAATCTTGAGGAGGGAAATTTTCTAATCCCCATTCGAGCTGAGCTGTGACTTCGCTTGCGTCAAGCTGAGTAATGCTACCATACTCACCACTGCCATGATCGTAAGTGCTGAGGTCTGTGACGCGTGCCCATTCATCTCTACCAGCATATTCAACATCATAATCATGCAATAGGGGGCCATTGGCGCTGCTAACCTTTACATTTATAGGTGTCTGCCAATGGTTGCGACCTTGGTCATCTGTCCAGGCTAGAGGGATGTCTTTATCGACTTGCATCATATCGTCAGGACTGGCAGGTCTATCATATTCTAAAGTTATTTTTTTACCATTTAACTCTGCTACTTCTGCAGAAACTTTCAACATAGCTACCTGTGCGTACAGGGCAGGTTCTATTCTGGCGGTACCAGCAGCCATAGCTGTTTCTAGATAGTCAGCGGCTTGCTGATACATTGTAATTACTGTTTGCGTATTTGCTTCTGGGTTGCGTATTTGTTCTTCTGACATTCAAGTATATTAGCATAAGCTTGATGAAATGTCAATCATAGGTAATAGATAAAGCCTCCGTTTGAAGGGAGGCTTTAGAATGATCGTTTGGCGGGCCCGACCGGACTTGAACCGGCGATCTCCTCCGTGACAGGGAGGCGTGATAACCACTTCACTACGAGCCCAAACTTTTGGAAAGTCAGGGGTAATAGTACCAATTCTTGGGGTAAAAAGCAAACTGACTAGGCTAGTCTAGATTTTTGCGTGAGGGGTGTGTATGTTGTAGCACGGTGTTTTCTCATTCGTAAGGAAAAATCCTGACACTTCGAATTTTGTATCTGTTAATTTTGGGGGTGTAAGCTTATAATCTTACGAATGGGAAAAGACCTTGAAGCAATGTACTACTTGGGATTCAGCAAGCAGACTATCAACTGTTACGCGACGCTCGACACGTTTAGTCTGGTAATCGCCAGCGAACTGGCTCAAGCCATGGGCAAAACCCGCACACAAGTTTATGAATTGCTGAAGCCGCTAGAGGAGAAGGGCTTTGTGAAGCGCTCCGACGAGGATGAGGGTCCGGCATACTTTTATAGCATACCCGTAGAAGATGCGCTCGACGAATTCTTTCAATGGCAGCGCCAGAAGGTTCTACAGATTATTCAGCGCCAACGTCGCGATCGTCAGCCCCGATAATTTGATATACTGGTTCGGATGTGCCACCTTAGCTCAGTTGGTAGAGCGACGCACTCGTAACGCGTAGGTCTGCGGTTCGATCCCGCAAGGTGGCTCCAAATAGTGTTCATCGGGCGCAAGCCGCCCAGTTTGCGGGTATCGTATAGTGGTTAATATGTAACCTTCCCAAGGTTGAGAGGAGAGTTCGATTCTCTCTACCCGCACCACTCCCGTATCTGAAATCTGCCATAAAATGGTACAATGAGGGCTAACTTATGGCTATTCCAAAGAAGTATGTACATGATCATCTGGTGTTGTTGCTGCTCAGCTCCAACTTTTTTTTGGCGTTGCTGACGGTGATATTGATGGTGGTGCGGCTGAGCACCAGCCATGGCACCGGTTATATTGTTCAATATCGTTCGACTCTGGGCATTAATGACTTCAAGACTGGTAGCTTGTCAGAGCTATTGGCTTTTTTGGTGTTCGCCGTCCTGGTGGTGGCTATCCACACCACGCTTAGCATCCGAGCCTATCCGATCCACCGACAGGTAGCGATTGCTATCCTGGGGCTTGGTACTATGTTGCTGGTTTTTGGTCTGGTTATCAGTAACGCACTGCTCGTGTTGCGCTAGCCGATGACTGATATTGACATACCATTTGAAAATGATCGGCATGGGCGCTATCGTTTCTTTGAGATTCTGCCGGGGGCTCTGAGCTGGAGTCTGTTGCTCCTGCCGGTGTGGCTGAGCTACATTAACATTCAGATCAGGGGTATTGTCGTCAACATGGCGGTGGTGTTCATACTTTTTTACTTGTTGGTCTATTTTGTGAGGTCGGTCGGCTACACATCTCGGGCGTTGGCTGGCTATCGAACTATGAAGCATCAGATGAAACTTGATTGGCCTGGACTGGTGGCTGATCTGGAGGCAGGCGAGGTTCGGCGGCAGGACATCGAACGACCGAAGTGGCATGCAGACAACATGACGCGCATAAAGTCCTTCGCCGACCCGATTAAGCCCAGTGAGGTGCTGCACGCTGTTATTATCGCCACGGTTAACGAAACCCGCGAAGTGTTGGAACCGACGGTCCAAGCGCTGATTGCTTCGGAATATGACTGTAAGCGGGTCGTATTGGTGTTCGCCTACGAGGGTCGGGCTGGGCAGGAGACGGCTGACCGCGTTCAGCAACTAGTCGAGCTATACCAGGATAAATTTTATGCGGCACTTGCGTTTGGTCACCCGGCGAATATCCCCGGCGAAATCATCGGTAAGGGCGGCAATGTCACTTATGCTGGCCGCCAGCTGGCTGGCTATCTGGCCAAACGCAAGGTCGACCCGGCTACCGTGTTGGTGACGACGCTCGACGCTGATAATCGGCCCGATCGGCGCTACTTGCCAGCCCTAACTTATGTCTTTTGTTGTGCGCCCAATCGGCTGCATGCTTCCTATCAGCCGCTGCCGATGTTCACTAATAACATTTGGGATGCGCCGACGCTGATGCGGGTGATCGCCACCGGTAATAATTTGTTTTATCTGGTCGGTAGCCAGCGGCCGCACCTCAGTCGTAACTTTTCGGCTCACGCTCAGCCGCTGCAATCGTTGATAGACATGGATTTTTGGAGCGTTAGGACGGTTGTCGAGGACGGACACCATTTCTGGCGGTCGTTTTTTCACTTTGACGGCGATTACCGCGTCTATCCTATGAGTATCCCGATCTACCAGGACGCTGTGTTGGCTGATGGTTATTTGCGGACCATGCGCGCTCAGTTCGTCCAGCTGCGGCGCTGGACTTATGGCGCGTCCGACGTTGCTTATGTCGCCGAAATGGGCTTTTTCCGTGGATCGCGGGCCAGTCGTTACGATGTTACTACCAAGTTCTTGCGCCTGCTCGAGGGCCATGTATCGTGGGCTACTGGCGCGCTGCTAGTGTTGGGGGCCTCGCGCATACCGCCACTGCTGCACCCCCAGAACATCGGTGCCATCGAGCTGCCACTGATCGTCAGCCGGGTGCAGACCGTTGGCATCATCGGTTTGCTAGCGACGGTTTACGTCTGTTTGGTGACTCTGCCGCCGCGCCCGGCGCGCTATCGTCGCCACCGCTCGGTGTTGATGGTGCTGCAGTGGGGGTTAGCGCCGCTTAGCGGTATTGGCTTTGGTTCGCT
>JBDSWU010000096.1:0-9428 GCA_039926445.1 Saccharimonadales bacterium (SeqCode) | reverse complement strand
CGTCCGGACCCATGTGCGCCACATCCTGCGCAAGCTAGGTTCCTCACGACGCAACGAGGCGGTGCGCCACGCGCGTGAGCTGGGAATCATCCCCGGACTGGCGCCAGCGGAGACTGGCAGCGGCTCCCCGCTGGGCAGGTAGGTCAGGCGTCTCGTCTCAGCGCCCCAAAGTGGCATGTGTACGGGCCGTTCCGGCTGGGATCTGCGAGATGGCTGGGCCGGGTAGCTCAGCGGAGCTCGTTGATGCGGACCAGGTTGCCAGCAGGATCGCGGAAGGCGCAGTCGCGCACGCCGTACGGCTGGTTTCAAAGGATAGCCTTCCAGCGGTTTTGGTAACCGTGACAGGAAGGCGATTGGAAATAATGAGGACTTGGGACATAGGATATCAGTCTATTGTACCGTACAGCCATCTGTTCGTCTGCAAAAATCCCCACAGCGGCGGTGGTATCATAGTAAAACATGATAAGAGTTTTGGCCGGTTCAAATGCCTTTGGCTTGCAGCATGATCTCCAAAAGATTATCGGCAAGTTTATTGCCGAGCACGGCGAGCTGGCCGTGGAGCGCGTCGATGGCGAAGAAGTCTCGCATGAACGCATCGTAGAGGCGATACAAGCGCTGCCGTTTTTGGTGAGTAAAAAGTTGGTCGTACTGAGAGCCCCAAGTGCCCAAAAAAAGTTCGTCGAAGAGGTCGAAAAAATACTATCTGATATACCCGAAACCAACGATGTTATTATTCTTGAGCCAAAACTTGATAAGAGGTCGGTCTATTATAAATATCTAAAGAAAAAGACCGAATTAACGGAGTACGCACAGCCTGACGAGAATGGACTGGCGGCCTGGCTTCAACGCGAAGCTAAAGCTCGTGGTGGGAATATCGGTAGCAATGACGCCCGCTATTTGATTGGCCGGGTCGGCGCCCGCCAACAGTTGTTATCCAATGAACTCGACAAGCTACTCCTGCATGACCAGCAGGTCACTCGCAGCGGCATAGACTTGTTGACAGAGCCGACGCCGCAGAGCACGATATTTGAGTTGTTGGAAGCGGCATTTGCCGGCCGAGGCGATCGAGTCCTGCAACTTTATGCTGAGCAACGGGCGCTAAAGGTCGAGCCACAGCAGATAGTTGCGATGATAGCCTGGCAGCTGCACATACTTGCGTTGCTCAAGACATCAGGCGATCGATCTTTAGACGAGGTGGCTGCCGAAGCCAAAGTTAGTCCCTTTGTCCTCCGCAAAAGCCAGAACATCGCTAGCAAGCTGCCGCTGGTTGATCTTAAGGCTCAGATAATCGAGCTGTTAGATATTGACCTGCGTAGCAAAAGGAGCGCCCTCGATCTAGATGAGGCGCTCCAGAACTTTCTGCTGAAACTGACTATTTCTTCTTAGCAGGTGCTTTTTTGGCTACGGGCTTCTTGGCAACTACTTTTTTGGCTGGCGCGGCTTTTTTGACAGCTGGCTTGGCGCTAGTCTTCTTGGCAGCAGACGGTTTAACGCCGGCGGCTTTGGCGCGGGCAGAGGCCTGCTTCTTTAGTCGAGCGGCCTTGTTCTTGTGCATGACGCCTTTTTTAACGGACTTATCGATGTTGCTCTGAGCGCTGGCGTGACCGCTGGCGCTAGGCTTGCGTACGAAGGCCTTGATAGCGGCCTTGAGGGTCCGCTTGGTCTTGCTGTTGCGAACTGCGGCTTTTTTGGCCACTTTTACGCGTTTTTTGGCTGATTTAATGATCGGCATGAGAGGTGATTCCTTCTTTTTATGTAACTTATGCTTATTTGTAGTTCGTGACCTACTATAGAGAGGTGTTGTGGATTTGTAAAGTCAGCCACCGATAATCCTCGACAAGCCACAAGCGTTATGGTATTTTAAGGACAAAGCTCTATACAAAAACGCTTGCAAAACACAAAAAGACCGATTGAAACCATGGACGAACCCAAAAACCAGCTCGCCGCAAAACTCAAAGCCGCCAACTATGTGATGGTGACGGTCAGTCACGATCCTTCGGTCGATCAGCTAGCCGCACTCATCGGATTGACGTTGCTGCTAAACAAGGCAGGCAAGCACGCAGCGGCAGTCTTTAGCGGTCAGGTGCCATCGACTATCGACTTCCTCAAGCCAGAAGACACTATCGAAAAGACCACTGATAGTTTGCGTGATTTCATCATAGCGCTCGACAAGTCCAAGGCCGACAAACTGCGCTACAAAGTCGAAGATGACATGGTCCGGATATTTATTACTCCTTACAAAACATCGATTACCCAAGAAGACCTTGATTTTAGCCAAGGAGACTTCAATGTTGATGTTGTCGTGGCCCTCGGTGTCACCCAGCAGGGTGATCTTGATGAAGCAATTGTTACCCATGGCCGGATTCTGCACGATGCGACCGTCGCAACTGTTAATATCTCCAGTGAGGGAGACTTGGGTAGTATCCACTGGCAGAACCCTCAGGCCAGTAGCTTGAGCGAAATGATGACTGAACTTGCCTCGCTGCTTGATCCAAAACTGCTCGACAACCAGATTGCCACGGCGCTGCTTACCGGTATCGTCGCCGAAACGGACCGCTTCAGCAATGACAAAACGTCAGCTGCGGTGATGAGTGCCAGCGCTATGTTGATGCAAGCCGGTGCCAACCAACAGCTGGTGGCCACCGAACTGATGGCTCCGGCCGCAGAATTGCCCGAGCCCGTTGAACAATCCGAGGATCAGGATAACGAAGCTCAGCCCGAAGAGTCGGGCGACACAACTGTCGAGACTGAGCAACCAGCTGCTGACGATCAGGCTTTGTCAATTAACCACAACGACGAGCATAAAATTACTGATGAATCTAGCCTGCCCGAGCAGTCAGCTGAGCCCGAAGTCGAATTTGAGGAAGAAGCTGCACCACTTGTGGAGCCATCCGTAGACGAGTCACACTCCACGGCTGAGATTGAGCACCTATCCGGTGGATCTAGGCTTATAACCGAACCGCCAATGATGGGCGGTCAGCTGACGGCTAATTCTCAGGCTGAGCAGCTAGAAAAAAGCGGTGACCCGCTGAGTGTTAGCGACGATAACCATGACGGCTTACTGACACGCGGTGAGCCATTGCTCCCAACACCTCCAGAAGCTGTTGTCGGATTAGACTTGGCCGATTTGCCGTCTCCAACCTTGCAACTAGAAACATTGCCAGCTGTCGAAACTACGGTCGAGGCAGTCGCGCCTAGCCCAGCGTCTCAGCAAATGGTCACTGGGCTAACACCGCCACCACCGGCTTGGGTGACACCTCAGGACAATCCCCTAGGCTTACCGGATATGGCCGGCCAGCCGGCTGACTCGAGTCTACAGAGTTTAACTGATCTTGAAACGGCCGTTCACGTCGCTGAACCAATAGGTCAGGCGAGTGACCATCTTGATCAAGCCCGCGACGAAGTTATGAGAGCGCTCAATGCCGACCCATCTCAGCCTCTGCCTCCAGTCATTGCGCTCGGCGCTCAGCCTATGGTCGACGATCTCAACCCAGCAGTCATGCCGGCAGCTGTTGCCCAGCCGCTGTTGCAGCCTGACCCAGCGTTGCTCAATGAAATGCCGGCGTCGATTCCCTCACTGCCACTGCCACCCTCGGCCGATCCATCTGTCATGCCGTCGTCCACAGCATTTGACCCAGCTACATTTGGCATGAGCCCAGAGCCCGGCGCCATTGTTCCTGGTTCGGTCCCAACATCGTCCATCCCCGACCCAAACGCCGCACCACCAGTGCCGCCGCCCATCCCGTTTAACTTCGGTGCGCCACCAAGCCCACCATCTTCTTAGACTCACCTGGCTCACAGCAGTGGTACACTAGAGGCCATGCAAGGTCTGTTACTAGTTGATAAGCCCACCGATTGGACATCGTTCGATGTGGTTAATTATGTCCGCCGGATTGTTGCTGGCGTCGAGGGCAAGAAGCCCAAAAACTGCAAAGTCGGCCACACCGGCACACTAGACCCATTCGCCACCGGCTTACTGGTGCTGCTGATCGGCAAGGAATACACCCGTCGAGCCGGCGAACTATCCAAACTCGACAAGACCTACGAGATCACCATGCTTTTGGGCCAAACCAGCACCACCGGTGACCCGGAGGGCGAAATCACAGCTGTTAATGACTCTCAGCCGAGTGGGGAGGCCATAGCGGAGGCCCTACCGCAGTTCACAGGCCCAATTATGCAGGTACCGCCAGCTTATTCGGCTATCAAAATAAATGGGGTTCGGGCTTATAAGATGGCTAGAGATGGCAAGGAAGTCGTCATACAGCCGCGCCCAGTGACAATTCGCCGACTAGAGCTCGTAAGCTACAACTACCCAGAGGTAAAACTAATCGCCGAAGTCTCATCTGGCACGTATATCCGCACTCTAGTCGAGGATCTAGGCGGCGTGATTGGCTGTGGCGCCTATACTACTGCACTCCGTCGCACTACCGTCGGAGAGTTTAAGCTGAGCGATGCTGTACTCAAGGATGATGTGGCTGCTGAGACTCTTGAAGCCCGACTCCAGACACTGAAATACGAGACTAGCTTTTAATTCGGTCTGCATATTCATATATGAATACATCATCACACGAGGGGTTGTGCACGATGTACTCATTTGGTAGTATTTTCGGTATATGGACCACGCAGACAGATTACAAGTAGCATTAACCCCAGATTTGCGCCGACGGTTGGAAGCCAAGGCTTCGGGCCTAGGCTTTACTTCGGCGCAGGCCTACGTCAGAGTTGTCATAAAAGCGCTGGTCGAGGGTAGGGAGTTACACTTTGATCGCCCGGTTTTAGAGGAGGCCAGCCGTACTGCACTCAAGATAATAGAATCTCAGTATTATGATCACATGATCGCCGAGCTCAACGATGAACTGCCTCGATTTGAATCAGTCGACGACGCCATTGAATACATATGTGAGCGCTATCGCCGCCAGCAGACTGAGATTGCCAACTCGGCATGGTTCGAAGAAACTGGCGGTGACGAATCATTTCTGGAGGGGTAGGCTGGTAGCTACGGGGTTGCAAAAGCGAAGCTGATCTGTTAATATGGGGCTACATGATTACAACTGAGAAGAAAACTGCCGCTATCAAAAGTGCGCAGACACACGACAAGGACACTGGTGGTTCAAGCGCACAGGTAGCTGTGCTGACTGAGCGTATCAAAGAGTTGACCGAGCATCTCAAGATCAATAAGCACGATTTCATGGCTCGCCGTGGTTTGTTGCAGATGGTTGGCCGCCGCCGCCGATTGTTGCGTTACATCGCTGCCCGCGACAGCGCTGCATATCTCGCTCTGATCCAGAAGCTCGGCATCCGCCGTTAGTGCCTAGACACAGCTTCCTCGACGAGCTCGAGGAATCCTGCCTGCGCACATTGTCATATTAGATAACGACAAGTGATGAAGCACAGGTCCCTTTAGCCGCGCAGCTACAAGGAACTTGAACTTTGTCACTTGCCAGAAAACAGAGGTAAAAATGCCTGGAACAATCAACCCTTTTGGCAAAGATATTATCACCGTCGAGACCGAACTATGCGGTCGAAAACTTAGTCTCGAGGTCGGGCGCGTCGGTTACCGAACCTCCGGCAGCGTTATGGTTCGTTACGGCGACACAGTTGTGCTCGGCACGGCCATGGTTAGCCCGGGACGCCTAAGTGGCTTCGACTACTTCCCGCTTAGCATAGACTACGAAGAGCGATTCTATGCCGCCGGTAAGATTAGTGGTAGCCGCTATGTAAAGCGCGAGGGTCGTCCAAGTGACGAAGCAATTCTGATTGGTCGTTTGATTGATCGTCCTATTCGACCGTTGTGGCCTAAAGGCTACCGACACGAAGTCCAAGGCGTGGCTACCGTGCTGAGCATGGATCCAAGTTTCCGCCCGGACATGATTGCGATGATCGCTATGAGTGCCGCCTTTATGCTGACCGGTGCGCCATATGACGGTCCAGTTGCCGGCCTGCGCGTTGGCTACGGCGAAGACGGCAAGCTTGCTGCCTTCCTGAGTGCTGCACAGTTGGAGGCTGGCGGGCTTGACCTAGTTGTAGCCGGCACCAAGGATGGCGTCATGATGGTTGAGGCTGGTGCTAGTGAAGTGACTGAAGAGCAGGTGATTGAGGCTATTGAGTTCGCTCACAAGGCCTACCAGCCAGCGATCGCTCTCCAAGAAGAACTGGTCAAAAAGCTTAGTATCAAAAAGCAGGAGTTCGAGCTCGATCTGCCCAACGAGGACATCCAAAAGGCAGTTGATGACTGGACCCAAGAAAAGCTGACCGAAGATCTACGCAAGCCATACCCCGAACGCAATGTCATGTTGGCTACACTGCGCGACGATATGCACAGTGCCTTCGCTGAAAAGTACGGTGACGAGTATGCTGTCGATCGGCGCACCTACGACGATGCCTTCACACTGGCTGTCCACAAGGACGTCCGCAAGGGTATAACCAAGGACGGCGTACGACCCGATGGTCGCCAGTTTACTGAAGTTCGCCAACTTAGCCACGAAGTCGGCATCCTGCCACGGGCACACGGCTCGAGCCTGTTTACCAGAGGTATGACACAGGGCATGAACATCGTCACTTTAGCCTCATTAAGCTTTTCGCAGTCGATTGACACTATGGAGCGCGAGGGCGAAAAGCGCTACATGCACCACTACAACGCTCCCGGTTACACAGTTGGCGAGATTAAGCGACTTGGTTCACCTGGTCGCCGCGAAATCGGACACTCCTACCTGGCCGAGCGAGCACTTCAATCAGTTATCCCGTCCGAAGCTGACTTTCCGTACGCAATTAGGTCAGTAACCGAGATCATGAGCCAGAATGGTTCGACCAGCATGGCTGCAACCTGTGCGGCTTGTTTGGCGCTGATGGACGCCGGTGTGCCTCTAAAGGCGCCAGTCTCTGGTATCGCCATGGGGCTGATCATGGACGGTGACAAGCCGTTGATCCTGTCCGATATCGCTGATGCTGAAGATTTTGCTGGTGACATGGACTTCAAGACAGCCGGAACTGCCAAGGGCATCACGGCTTTGCAGATGGACATGAAGGTCCACGGCCTGCCAGTCGCCATCCTCAAAGACGCATTAATGCAAGGCAAGACCGGCCGAGCCCACATCCTCGCCAGCATGCTCGAGACAATCGCCGAACCACGCAAAGAGATGAGCCCGTACGCACCACGCGTCGAAGCTATCAAGATCAACCCTGACAAGATCCGCGAGATCATAGGCAAGGGTGGGGAGACCATTCAGAAAATCACAGCCGAGACCAACACTACTATCGATATACAGGACGACGGCACAATCATGATTGCTAGCCCGGACATGGACAGTATCGAGGCCGCCAAGCAGTGGATTCGAAGTATTACTGACGACCCAGAAGTCGGTACTGTTTACGAGGGTCGCCCGGTCGTGTCGGTTATGGACTTCGGTGCTTTCGTAAACATCATGCCTGGCAAAGATGGACTGGTGCACATCTCTGAGATTTCTGATGAGCGGATTGAGCGCACTTCTGATGTTCTCAAGGAAGGTGACCTCGTCACCGTCAAGCTGCTTGCAATTGATGACCGTGGTCGCTTGCAACTATCAATCAAGGCCGCCCGCCGCGAGCAAGAAGGCAAATAGTGATAGACAAGCTCGACACCTGGCACAAGACGAAGCTTGGTTATGCCAGCTTCGCAGTGCTGGAGTTGAGTTTGGGTTACTTGTTTGCAAGTCTCAGCATCGACAAAGGTAATCTGTGGTACTATCTGTTAACTCTGCTGTTTCTGATTGGCGCCACCCAGAATGTATTCAAACTAGCCGGAGCTGCCCGTGGCCGATAAGCTAGCTCAGTTGGAGACTATTGCTCAGCAGATAGTCGATGACGATGTGACGCCCGAGCTGGCACAGCAGGCGACACAGTTGGTGTTTGGGGAGGGCAATCCGGAGGCCGACATCGTCTTCATCGGCGAAGCGCCAGGCAAGCGGGAGGACGAGCAGGGTAGACCTTTCGTTGGTGCGTCAGGCAAGTTTCTGGATCAGATGTTGGAGTCGATAGATATGAAGCGCGATGATGTCTATATAACTAACATCGTCAAGTTTCGACCGCCGGAAAACCGCGACCCCTCTCCAGTCGAAAAACAGGCATTTTTACCTTATTTGCAACGCCAGTTAGAAGTAATTCAACCCAAGTTGGTGGTGACGCTCGGTCGTCATAGCCTGAATTGCTTCTTGCCGGACTTACAAATAAGCAAAGTCCATGGGGAACTGAAGCGTGTCAAATTGAGCCTTGACCCTGAAAAGGTAGTCAACAGCTCTGATGGCACACTTCCAGTGGTAATTCTACCGCTGTATCATCCAGCCGCCGCACTTTATAACCCAGTGCAAAGGCAGACGCTGATCGATGACTTCAGTCGCATCCCAGCAACAATTAAGAAATTACAATAATTATCTCTAAGAAAAAGGAGAAACATATGGAAATATTTAACCCAAGCGAGATCCAGCCAGCAAGCAGTGACGAAAAACCTCGTAACAACAGTCGCCGTGGCCCCAAGCCAGAAGGCGGAGACAGTAAACCCCGTGGTGGTGGCCGTGGCCGCGGTGGCCAGTCCGGTAGTGGTGGCCGTGGCGGAGCCAAACCTAACGGTGGAATAACCGGTAGTACTCTGACTACCTCACGCGGACAGGCCGTGCGTGCCCAACGTCGCATTCAGGCCGATGCTCAACGTATTGCCAACCAATACCTGACCGCAGAAAACTCAAATCAGGGCAAACCAGCGCGCGCTAACTTCATCGACGATAGTCCCCGCCTGAAAGTCATCGGTCTAGGTGGTATGGACGGTGGTGGCTCCAAGAACATGATCGTAGTCGAGTACATGAATGACGCCGTCATCATGGACTGTGGTAACGACCTTGGTGTCGATCTCCCCGGAATCAACTACGGGATCGCTGACACCACTTACCTAGAAAGTATTCGTCACAAGTTGCGTGCCTACGTCATCACCCACGGTCACCTTGACCACATCGGTGGTCTGCCGCACATTGTGCCTTTGTTCCCGGCGCCCATTTATGGCTCAAAGTTCACTATCGGCCGAGTTGAAGAAATCTTTGAGAACTTCGGTCTGCCTATGCCAGAAGGCTTCGAGCTGAAGACCGTGACGATGAACGAAAACACTCATGAGCGGCTTAAGGTCGGTGAGTTTTTCGTCGAACTGATCCGTATCACGCACTCAATCCCAGGTTCAACCTGTATTGTGCTGGACACGCCAGTTGGTCGGTTGATTAACACTGGTGACTTCCGACTCGATCCCAACCCACTTGACCACGAGCGAAGTGACATCGAGCGCTTAACTGAGCTCGGCGATGAGGGTGTGCTGGCAATGCTCAGCGAGTCCACTACGACCGAACGTCCCGGCCGCACACCTAGCGAGTCAACTATCGAACAGACATTCGTAGACATCATGAACAATGCTC
>JBDSWU010000095.1:0-6160 GCA_039926445.1 Saccharimonadales bacterium (SeqCode) | reverse complement strand
CGCCGCCAGTCGCCACAAAAGCACCAGATCTACCAGTCGATAAGTCGGTTGCAGCTATCGATGACAAACCAAAGCGCAAACGAACTCGTCGTCGCAAAAGTACCAGCGCCGGCGCGTCTACAACCAGCCCGAAATCTGACGATGTTCTGCACGTTGAGCATTAAGCAACGCTAGCTGTGACAATAGAGGTGCAATTTGCGCTCGAGCTGACTATACTTGTATGTGATGAATCCGACGGCACCAGCGCAGAAAAAAAAACTGCTCAGTATCGGCAATGTTGCAGCCTTGTTGGTTGCGACTTCGCTGATTGGGCAAGTGCTCGGCTTTTTGCGCACCAAACTGGTTAACGCCAACTTCCCAGCAACTGGCCCACACAGTACCGACGCCTATTTCGCAGCTTTTAGCATCCCAGATTTTTTCTTTTTCACTCTGGCAGCCGGAGCCCTCGGCGTTGCCTTTATGCCGGTTTTGGCTGAGCACTTAGAGAAGCGTGACCGAAAAGGCGTCTGGGAGCTGTCAGCGAGCTTGCTAAACCTACTTGCGATCATCATGTTTGGTGTCGGCCTGGTGATGTTGATATTTGCTCGACCGTTGATCCATTACGTGGTGGCGCCGAGCCTTCAAGGCGAGGAACTCAACAACGCGGTGATGATTATGCGCTTCCTGGCGTTTAACCCATTACTCTTTACGATTACCGGCGTTTTGACCAGTGTCCAGCAGACGATGGGTAGATTCTTCTTCTACGCGATTGCGCCGCTGTTTTATAACACTTGTATCATTGTCAGTATTATCATCTTCAGTGAAGCTCCAGGAAATGGTGGAGGTCCCGGCCACCTTGGCATCGCTGGTTTGGGACTGGGAGCCATGATCGGCGCAATTGCCCAGTTGTTGATAGTGCTTTTTGGCTCGGCCAAGCTTAATTTCCATTGGCGTCCCAAAATCAACTGGCAGAGTCCTGACTTCCGACTTATATTGCGTAACTTGCCGCCACGTTCGCTCGACCAGGGTATCGATCAGGTCAACAGCGTCGTTGAGACTCACATTGCAAGTTCGCTAGGTGCCGGCAATATTAGTTACTACAACAACGCGTTTACTCTAAGTATGGCGCCAATTCTGCTGGTTGGAACGGCCATATCAACAGCAGCGTTCCCACGTCTCAATCAAAGGCTGGCACAGGGGCGCAGTGATCTCTTCCGGCGCGATTTCTTGATAATCCTGCGGGCCATGATCTGGCTGGCGGCACCACTAGTGCTTATCTGCTTCTACTGTCGTGGTTATCTGGCCCGTTTGATTTTTACCCAGGACAACTCCGAAATTGCTCTTATTTTTGGCTACATGACGTTAGCAATCTTTTTCCGCATCATATACACCATCATTTCTCGCTGGTTCTACGCACAGCGTGACACCAAAACGCCGTTGTTTGTGTCGATATTCACAATTGCCCTAAACATTATGCTTTCGGTGACCCTAGCGCGGCCGTCAGCATACGGCATAGCTGGGCTCGCCCTGGCGCAGTCGATTGTGGCGACCGTTGAAGTTTTCATACTAGTATCGATCATGCTTTTCCGCGATCATAAATTGTTCGACGCTACTTTCTGGGAAGGGTTGTTCCGTATTGGCTCAGTCACCGGCTTTACCGCCGTCGCCGGTGCTATCATGGTCAAGCTTTATCCACTCAACCTCGCAGACAGTGGTATTTTCGCGCTTGGATCGAAAGTGGCTATCATTTCTGGCGTAACTTTTGGCGTACACCTGGCGATCTCGGCGCTGTTTGGGCTTGAGGAAGTGGGACCAGTCTTTCGCCGTATCAGGGCAATCGCGTTGAAGCCACTCAAACTAAATTAAGCATTTTTTAAGTTATATTTCATGACTGTAGTCCGACGATGGCATATACTGTTTGTATGATTACAGCCAACCGACCCACTACCTCATATCAACTGACCGATCACGACCTGGTGTTCACTCACAGTGACCGCCGAGCGAGTGACCAATACGTACTACGCGTACGTGATCTGCCTGACGCTGACAAACCACGCGAAAAACTGCAAGAACTCGGTCCAGCCAATCTGTCAATGGCAGAACTGGTGGCGATCCTATGGGGCACAGGAAGCAAAAAGGAAGATGTACTGGCTATGGCTCATCGGACACTCAAAGAGTACGGTGAGAAGGCGATCGGCAATGAGCTAGATGCCAAGCGCTTGTCAGAGACAGCCGACATCCCACTGAGCAAGGCTACGCAGTTGATTGCTGGCTTGGAGCTGGGTCGGCGATTCTACGCTACTGCAGCCGGTCGTCCAGTCCAGGTACGCAATGCCAAGCAGGCTCACCAATACCTCCAGGATATGGGTAGCAGTCAAAAGGAGCAACTACGGGGTCTGTACCTAAATAGTCGTTACCAGGTCATCTACGACGAAATTATTTCTGTCGGCAGCTTGACTGCCAACATTGTACATCCGCGCGAAGTCTTTCAGCCAGCGATAGAACGCGGCGCCGTCGCCATCATCATTGCCCACAACCACCCATCCGGCCGCTTGGAGCCAACTATGGCCGACATCCAGATCACTGAGCAGCTGCTTAATGCCGGCGATATCTTGGGTATTGAGCTTATTGACCATCTGATCATTACCAGCAGCAAGTACTCCAGTGTCTTAGACTTTATCCCACGCGCTTAGCCTTATTGAGCGTGACAGCCAATTACCCCTGTTAGTCTGGTATAATGGTCGGACATGGACCAGACTAAGATTCGAAACTTCTGTATTATTGCGCATATTGATCACGGCAAATCGACGTTGGCCGACCGTTTACTCGAGCTGACCGGGACAGTACTTCAACGGGATATGAAAGCCCAGCTTCTCGACAGGATGGATTTGGAGCGCGAAAAAGGTATCACTATCAAGCTGGCGCCTGTGCGTATGGAGTATAAGTGATACCAGCTTAATTTGATCGATACTCCTGGACATGTTGATTTTAGCTATGAAGTGTCACGCAGTCTAGAAGCTTGCGAGGGAGCACTACTGGTGGTTGACGCATCGCAAGGCATACAGGCCCAGACCTTGGCTAACGTCTATTTGGCGATAGCGGCTGATTTAGCTATCATCCCGGTCATGAATAAAATAGATTTGCCGGCGGCCGATGTCGAGCGCGTTGGTGCCGAGATTGTCAGCTTGCTAGGCTGTAAATACGACGATATATTGCAAATCTCGGCCAAGACTGGCATGGGAGTCGAGTCAGTATTAACGCGCGTCATCAAGGATGTGCCAAACCCCTCTACATCAGTCCGTGGTGACTCCAAGCACACCGGCCAAACGCGGGCGCTGATCTTCGACAGTTATTATGATGATTACCGAGGGGTAATTCTGTATGTCAGAGTTTTTGAAGGGTCTATAGCTAAAGCTGCCCAGATCCGAATGATGGCCACCGGCGCGCCTGGTCTTGCTCTGGAAGTAGGCGCCCTAAAACCTGACATGACTCCTGGCAGCGTGCTGCACGACGGTGAAATCGGCTACATTGTTACCAATCTCAAGACTACCCGCGATGCCAAAGTCGGAGACACGGTGACCCTCCAAGCCAATCCAGCCACATTGCCGCTACCTGGCTATAGAAATGTTCAACCTTTTGTCTACGCCGGCTTCTTTCCTGAAAGTAACGAGTTCTACCAAGACCTAAAAGATGCTATAGAAAAGCTCAGCCTCAGTGATTCCGCACTGCAGTTTGCGCCTGAAAATTCACCGGTGCTCGGATTTGGAGTGCGCATAGGTTTCTTGGGTTTGCTGCACATGGATATCATCCGCGAACGATTGGAGCGCGAGTACAACTTGGAGCTGGTTGTTACGAACCCATCCACAGACTACCAGGTGCAGCTTATCAGCGGTGACGAGATTGACATCAAAAGCGCTGCCGACTTGCCCGACCCAGCCCGTATCGAGCATATTCGTGAACCTTGGATCAAGGGCGAAATTGTCGTTCCAAAGGAATATGTCGGTCCGGTCATCCAGCTGATTTCCAATAAGCGAGGACTGCAAACTAATCTGAGTTATATGGAGCAGCGAGCTCTGGTAAGCTTTGAGGCGCCACTGGCCAACTTGCTGACTGACTTTTACGATCAGCTAAAGAGTCTGACAAGCGGCTACGGTTCCTTCAACTACGAATTGGACAATTATCGCGTAGAAGATTTGGTCAAAGTTGATTTTTACGTCGCCGGAGAACGCGTCGATGCGCTGTCAGTTATGGTTCACAAAACCGAAGCCGACAGACTAGGCCGCGACATCGTCGCCAAGCTAAAGGAAGTTATCCCGCGCCAGAATTTTCAGGTAGCACTGCAGGCTGCAATTGGTGGTCGGTTCATCGCCCGCGAAGACATCTCGGCATACCGCAAGGATGTCACAACCGGCCTATATGGCGGGGATGTCTCCCGCAAAAAGAAGGTACTAGCCAAGCAAAAGAAGGGCAAGGAGCGACTAAAACGCTTCGGCAAGGTCGACATCCCGGCCGAAGCCTTCACCGTCATGCTCAAGCGTGACTAGGCTAGAGGTAAATCTGTCGGTGCTACAATAAGCTTAAGCTTATGAAACATTTCGCCGATGATGCCGATATCAACCTCCAACTGATTGGGGTTCTACTTACTCCGTCTTGGCTCAGTGGATTTGTTTCGGTCGTTACTAGCAGCGGATTGGCAATTTTCTCTGTTGCATTAGCTCACTACAAAGGTAGCGATACGCAGCTGCAATTTTATAATTACAATGCGCAGCGTTCTCATGAAATATCCCAGACAATTGGACGGGTTTTAGACAGTAATCAGTTGATTAGCAACCTACCACTCTTGGTGTTCTGGTGTTTGGTCGGTATTGTCGTATATCTATTTGCTAGCAATGTCGCATCTGCATTTCGACAGGCAGCAGACCTCAGAGATCAGTTGACTCATTTCGCTCACATCAGTCGGCGTAGTCTGGTCAGATCTGCTGGAGAACGTTTCGGCCTAAGGTTGACCATTTTGCTACTGTGGATCCCATATTTGTTATTTTTCTTTAACCAGCTTGTGCCATATTTAATTGCACTGGCTTTGTCGGCATCATTCGAGTTGACCACCGTCGGCGGTATCGGATATCTACTTTTTGCAATCTTGATTGGTTCCGTCGGGCTACACCTACATGTCGTGCTTCTCAGACTATTGATACTACGCCCGCGCCTGAGCTCGAACGATATTTACGTTTGACCTACCTCTGTTGGTCTGCTATACATATACGATGAATCAACTAGAGAATCTGGCAGAATTTCAAAGCCTACTCACAGACTATAAGCTATCTAAAGCTGCGCTGCAGACATTGTCGCAGACTCAACTCGTACTGCTGGTCGCGCCGACATCTTCTGGGCGCAATCACCTAATCCGCGAGCTTTTAAAAACAGGTGACTTCTACTATATAGTCTCCGACACTACCCGCAAACCTCGTACCAATGATGGGGTTATGGAGCAAGATGGTGTTGAATACTGGTTTAGAGATGAACAAGAAGTGCTCGATGATATACGCGCTGGCAATTACCTAGAGGCGGCTGTTATCCATCAACAGCAAGTGTCGGGGATAAGCATGCGTGAGCTACGAGCCGCTGATGATGCTGGCAAGATTGCAATTACTGACGCCGAAATAGCTGGAATCGATAACGCCATCCGGCTGAAGCCGGATACGCTCGGTATTTTTGTATTACCACCGAGTTTTGACGAATGGCAGCGTCGACTGCATCACCGTGGCGATATGCACCCTGAGGAGTACAAGCGCCGAATGGAGAGCGCTGTGACCGAGTTTAGCTCGGCTCTGGAGCACCCGTATTACCGATTTGTGATCAATGATGACGTCAGTCAAGCGGTCCAACAGATCAACTCTATCGCCAAGCTCGACACCGATGACAGTGAACTACAGGCTCAAGGGAGACATCTGGCCGAGCAGTTGCTGCTAGAAACTCAGATCTTGCTGCGCAGCCTGTAGTTCTAGCACTCTTGACCAGTGAGTGCTAAAAGTCGTACAATGGGGTTAATATGACTAGTCGCCAACAAGCCATCCTTAGCGCCATCGTCGAACAATATGCCGAAGTCGCCAGCCCTGTCGGCAGCAGTCTTATGGCCAAACTGTTCAATGTTAGCTCAGCCACAATCAGAGCCGAAATGGCC
>JBDSWU010000094.1:0-5291 GCA_039926445.1 Saccharimonadales bacterium (SeqCode) | reverse complement strand
CGATTTATGGCCTGGTCAACCAAGCCGGCTTCTCGGGGAACTAACCATGAGCCAAGTGTCCGGCACTGACCGCCAGAGCGGTTTCACAATCATAGAGGTGCTGATAGTGCTGGCCATCGCTGGGATCTTCGCGATCCTGATCTTTCAGGCTATAACAGCCCTGAATCGCAGTTCGCGCAACAACCAGCGCAAGAACGGTGTGGCAGGCATACTAACGGCCTTCCAGTCCTATGGGCTGAGCAACAGTGGTCTGGCACCACCGAATTGTGGCGGCTCCGACCCGTCGTGCCAAGCGTATAACGCAGCCTACCATAGTGAACGTTGGGGTATCTACGGTGACAGCACCTCCTCGACTGTAGCCTTTTGTCAGGGGCATTACAACGGTACTGTCCTAGCATTCGGCGACGCCGGCAATGATTCGCTGTGCAACGGTGGATCAGCTAATAATGACAAAGCCCCGGTTGCCGATATTGATTCGGTGGTAGTCTACAATTACCAAATTTGCGACAGCGCAGTACAGGGCGGGGGCACCAGCAAGGGTGCAGGCTACTACGATATGGTGGCGTTGTACGCTCTAGAAAGCGGGGACAGCGGTCACTCGTCTCAGTGCCAAGAGATCTAGCCTGTGCATAAACCCTTGCGTAACAGTGGCCAAAGAAGTACTATCTAAACATAAGCGTAAATTAAATTTGTAAAGGGGCACTTACAATGCTGAACAAACTCAAGAAAATGCAGGCTGAAAAGTCTAGCGAAAAAGGTTTTACTATTATCGAAGTCATGATCGTCCTGGCAATCGCCGGTCTGATCATCCTGATCGTCTTCCTGGCTGTACCAGCCTTGCAGCGCAACTCGCGCAACACTCAGCGCAAGAGTGACGTCGGTCGTATCGCAGCTGCAGCGACTACGGTTATTCAGAACAAGAATGGCGCAATTAGCGCACTAACCTCGGCTGCGGTTCAGGCAGAGGTTGGAACTCTTGGATACTACACCTCGGCAAGCGTAACGGTAACTTCAGGACTCTCTGTTACTGCGGTTAGCGTAGATGCAGTACAGATTCGTACTGGTGCGAAGTGTGATCCATCCGCTAATGGTGATACTGTCGTCGGCAGTCAACGCCAGTTTGCGATTATGTATACTGCAGAGCCTGCCACTAGGCTTTGTGTGGATAGCTAATTCTAGGCTGATGAGACTAGAAGGGGCCCGTGAGGGCCTCTTTTTTGTGGTAGTATAGTGCTAATGGCTATTATTGGAATGCTAGTATTGTTTGGCCTATGCCTGGGCAGTTTTGTAAATGCGCTCGTCTGGCGGCTGCGCGAGCAGGAGACTGAGCATGGCAAAAAGAAGCCCAGCAAAGCTTATCTGCGCGATCTGTCGATCAGTAAGGGCCGCAGTATGTGCCCCGACTGTCACCACGAGCTGGCCGCCAAGGATTTGGTGCCGGTAATGAGCTGGGCAAGACTAGCCGGACGCTGCCGCTACTGTCGCAAGCCGATTTCGGCACAGTACCCGATCGTCGAACTTGTAACTGCTGCAGCTTTCGTCACATCTTATGTGTTTTGGCCGCAGTCGCTCGACAGCTCGACAGCGGTGGCGGTGTTTGTATTGTGGTTACTCCTGGTGGTTGGCTTCATGGCGTTGGTTATCTATGATCTGAAGTGGTTCCTGTTACCGGACCGCATCGTTTTCCCGCTGATGGGCGTGGCTGCGATGCTGGCGGCACTCAATGTATCGCAATCTGCAAATCCTGCGACAGCTGTGGTCAATGAGCTACTAGCGGTAGCCGTCGGTGGCGGTATTTTTTATCTGATATATCAAGTTTCGGCCGGCAAATGGATTGGTGGTGGCGACGTCAAACTGGGCTGGCTGCTTGGGCTGGTCGTCGGTACGCCTATCCTGGCGATGCTGCTTATATTTTTGGCCGCAGTCGCTGGGAGCTTGGTGTCGATACCGATGTTAGCTATGGGACGGATGCGCCGGGCGACGACTATACCATTCGGCCCGTTCCTGATAGTTGGGGCTGTTGTGGCTGTGCTTTTCGGGCAAAACGTAATCGATTGGTATCAGCAGATGTTTTTGTTTGGCGCTTAAGGGGTAAAGAGCTAGTATCCAAAGTGCTAGTGCTATATACTAATGCATATGAAAGGTGGCAGACGACACCAGGGGTATACCATCGTCGAGGTGATGGTCGTACTTGCAGTATCAGGCGTGATGTTTCTCATCGCTGCCAGCTTCACTGCCGGTAAACAAGCTAAAACCGCCTTCAACCAAGGGGTGAACAGCCTGGCTTTTGACATCCAGGCCGACATCGACGCTGTCGTAGATGGGCAATACACCGATGTTCCACTGCGCTGTAGTGTCAACGAGGGGCCACCCAGAACACTGCGCTTTGAATTGCCCGATAACACAACCAAGCAGGGCACCAATCAGCAATGTACTTTCCTGGGGATATTGCTGCATTTCCGGGTTGACCGCAGTGATGGCAATGATCCGCTGTCTAATTATGACCTAGTTTATCTGGCTGGCGCAAAAACTGACACCGGTGGCGGCAATCTAACCCAGTTATCACATTCAGCCATAACACCAGTCAGTGGTGCGGTTAACCTGACTAAAGCCAAACTGATCCCCCAAGGTTTACAGGTAGCGGCGGTAAGAGTGCTGTACAACAACGGCGTTACAGACACTTACGACGGTGACCATTACAATTTTGGTATCATTCAAAATTACGGGTCCTTAGACACAGTTAACCCAAGTAGCTACGCGTCAGGTGCTCAGACAATTAGCCTGATCGTCGACACCAGTCTTGGGCCAAATGATGCCAACTTGCTAACCCAAAGCACCGTAAAACCAGCTACACGCGTTATTATCTGTCTGACCGACGGGGTGCGTAAGGCCCACGTTACAGTTGGCGACAACGGCAATCAGCTAAAGGCGGTGGCTGACTTCACCGGAGTGGACCTAATATGTTAGGCCGCCGACGTGCAGCCGACCGCCGCCAGGCTGGCGACACAATTGTTGAGGTGTTGGTTGTGCTGGCCGTGTTGGGGCTAGCCATAAGTGTGTCGTATGCTACCGCTCATCGCAGTCTGCAGGCGACTCGACAGGCCGAAGAAAATGCACAAGCGACGGCAATACTGCAGTCGCAAATTGAAACAATGCGTAGCTACGCTGGGCGCACAGATGACCCTTATAACATCTACCAAACCTCGAAAGCTTTTTGCATAAATGCTAACGGTCAAGTCGTCAATAACAATGGCATGTCACCGAGCGATGTCACGAGTAATGTCAGAAATGGTGTGACCGCCGACTACACCAAATATGATGCAGCTTGTAATCAGGGCGGTCTATTTTACATAACAGTCGGCTATATCCAGTCGTCTGGCGGCAATCAGGTTGATATCTTCACGGCCAAAGCAACTTGGGATGACGTTCGAGGCGAGGGTCAGGATACAGTAACGCTAGTCTACAGACTGCACCCGGGGACGCTATGACCTGGCATTGCAACTTCGGTCGTAAGCTTGATAATCGTGGTTTTACGATCCTCGAATTGCTGATCGCCACCGGCATACTATCGGGTATATTGGTGATGATGACAGTCATGATCACCGGAATCGGCAACCTGTACTACAAGGGCATAGCCCAGTCGCAGACACAGGATACTACCAGAACTATTGTCAGGGAGTTGACCCAAGCTATTCAACTGAATAAGGGCGTACCGCGAACCGGTAGTACTACCAAGAACGTCAACGGTACAGATTATACGATTTCGGCCATCTGCGTCGGCACGACTCGCTACAGTTATGTGATTAATCTGCAGGTCGGTCCTAGTGGTATCATGCACGGACTGTGGCGTAACAGTGTTGGCAGCGGAGCTCCGTGTAGCCCTATGGACCTGACTACTGATCTGGCGACGTCGGATACTACAGGCGGTGAGCTGCTTGGCCAACGCATGCGACTGACCGAGATGCAGCCAGCTACTCAGTCAGCCGTCAACCCTGTCCTATATAGCATAAAGGTGTCGCTGGCTTACGGTGATGATGACGTGCTTAATCTGAGCGGCTATGACACCACCTGCAAGGGCGGAGCCGGCGGTCAGTTTTGCGCAACCGACAGGCTGACCTCCAGTGCTATTCAGAGGATAAATTAACGGAGTGATACAATGATGGTAACGCCTATGACACAGCCACACAGCCAATCAGACCAAAGGGGATTTGCCTCGATTGTGATTGCGTTGACGCTGGTAATAATCCTAGCTCTACTGACAGTCGGCTTTGCTCAGTTGACCCGCCGAGAACAGCGCAATGCACTGAACAAGCAGTTGGCCACCCAGGCCTACTATGCTGCCGAAAGCGGTATCAACGACGCAATAGCCGACATTAAGGCCGACAAAATAGCCAATAGTAACGTCGATTGCACGCCCGACGCGCGCGCTGGCCAACAGCTAATAACTGCCATCAACCAGATCGACACCAGACTAGATGTCTCCTACAGTTGTGTTTCGATTAACCTTGATCCTGTGAACTTGTCGTACACCAACATGGCTGACAGTAGCTATCGGTCGGTAGTCTTTAGCAGCGCCAGTGGCGCACCGGTTAGCACAATTACTGTCAACTGGACTTCAACTTCAGGCAGGGGTGCTACTAGGGGGGTGGCCTCAGGCTTACAGCAAAAAACTTCGTGGAATGACCCAGCATTGATGGAGATTGGCTTAACGCCACTCAATAATCTCAACCGCGACGCCTTAACTGCCAACAACTATACAGTTTACGGCTACCCGGTAACCGGTTCAACCGAGGTCGCAACATACAGTGGCTCGGCTAGTGCAGGAGAGGGTCTAATCCGCCAAGCGCACTGCGACGCGGCCACCAAGCAGTGTAGTCTGACGATATCTGGCCTGGCTGCTACCGGTTCGAACACTTTTCTATTACACCTGACCGACCACTATGATCAGTCGAATGTCACCGTTAGCGGAACCGATGCCAATGGGCCGTTGGCTTTTCACGGTGCACAAGCCGTTATCGATGCAACAGGGCGAGCGCGTGGGGTGCTAAAGCGCTTGCAGGTTCATGTACCACTCAACCCTAGCTCACCGTTGCCGAACTACGCTATAGAAGCCAATAGTGTTTGTAAGCGCATCACGACCTACCCAACTTCGGGTGCAAATGCCGATGATTTTCATGACGCAATCGCTGGCTTTGTTGGTGGTAGCGCCAACCCGGGAAGCCCGTGTTATCTGAACTAGTCTTGTTCTGATTGCTTGTGGTGAAACTGGTCGTGCACGGCCTTTAGATGTG
>JBDSWU010000093.1:0-3421 GCA_039926445.1 Saccharimonadales bacterium (SeqCode) | reverse complement strand
GTAGCTGGCATCAAGCACCCGTACGTTCAAGACAGCAATGGCACCCACAGCGGCACCGTCATCTGGTTTGACCCAGAACTAGATTTCGCGGTAGTCAGGGTAAGTAATCTCGCTGGCAAGCCACTTCCAATCGCCAAACAAGTGGTAACATCTGGCACGGCCGCAGCCATAGTTGGCTATCCTGGTGGTGGAGCCTTTAGTGCCGGTCCGGCGGCAGTACTCGACAGCTTTACCGCCAGCGGTCGCAATATCTACGGTAGCGGCACAACCAAGCGCGACGTCTACGAAGTGCAGGGGAATGTCATACCCGGCAACTCCGGTGGACCCTTGATCGACAAAAACGGAACCGTCATAGGCGTCATATTCGCCGAATCAACTTCGTACAAGCACGTTGGCTACGCGCTGACGACGCCGGCCGTCAACGATGATATTGCAAGGGCCCTGCACCGCAACCAGCCGGCAGATTCTGGACGATGCACCGATTAGTTTAGGCTTATAGCTAAGAGGAGCGTAAAGCTTCGATCGGATCCTTGCGAGCAGCTTTTAGCGCCGGAAACGACCCAAAGATGACACCGACAGCGACCGACACACCGGTTGCTAGCAGCACTATCTGCCAGCTCAGCACCGGGCGTAAATCAGTATATATCCTCAACAGCCCGTCTATGGCTCCGGCTAAGGCAATGCCGATGACACCACCAGATAGACTAAGCGCTGTGGCCTCAACCATGAACTGACCTAGTATTTGACGGTTCGTAGCGCCGATAGCCTTGCGGATACCGATCTCGTGTAATCGTTCAACCACCGAGACTGACATAACATTCATAATGCCTATACCACCAACGAGTAGCGAGATGGCAGCTACGCCAGCTACGAGTGTTGTCATGAGGTTCAGGATATCGTCACTGGCTGCTTGGTTCTGGTCTTGACGCAAAACACTAAAAGCACCAGAGCCCCCATGTAGTTTTGAAAGTTTGGCAGTAATCGCCGCAACTGTCGCGTCAGCGTTTTCGGCCTGCTTGGGTTTAGCTAAAATTTCGTAGATCGTTGCTGTGTTATTGGTCAGCTTTTGTGCCAAAGCAGTCGGTATAAATATTGCGTTATTGAAGTTGGCATCCTGACTAAGCGGCGTGGTGTCAAACGCTTTTAGGATGCCTCGGACCATGAACTGTTGTCCGTGGAAGGTGAACGTCCTGCCAAGCGGTACCCGTTCGTTAAACATACGCTGGGCCGCGCCGCGGCCGAGAACTGCGATATATGTTTCGTCGTCTCCGTCAGTGAAGAATTCGCCATACTCTACCTCTTGTTTCAGCAAACTGGGCAAATCAGCCGACGACCCTATAACTAGGCCGCCATTATAAACGCCCGTGTCGGCCTGGACTTTGCCAGCCACAGCCGTCAGCGGTGTCGCCTCAGCTACTTCGGGAAGCTTGCGAACAGCTTCGGCGTCGGCAGCCGATAGCGAGCCAGTAATCGACACGCCTGAGACCAGCGATATATTGTTTGTGCCGGCGTTGTCGCCAGTGCGGAGCTGCGCTGGGCGAACAGTGATCAGATCGCTTCCAACGTGCTTAATCTGACCACTTATCTGCTGCTTGACGCCCTCGCCAATACTAACAATCGTAATGACAGACGACACCCCGATAATCACCCCTAGCATTGTCCAAAAATTACGCCATTTGGCACGACGCATCGAATCTATGCCAGCCTTGATATGTCCGTGGCGGACTGACTTCATGTATTGGCCTTTCGTTTGGTCGTCGCTTTTTTACGTTTGCGAGCGGCAGGCTTCTTTGCGCGACTTCGAGAAGCCGGCTTGCTAGGGAGTGCTTGCATCAGGGCCGAGACACCTGCAAGTTCATCTTCCTCGGTCGTCGTCGGTATAGCATAGAGCACCTTGCGCGCTGTAGATGCTACCTGACCTAAAGCCGTCTTTTCGTCGTGTATGATACTGCCGTCGTGCATGTAGACCACTCGAGTAGCGTAGCGGGTCAGCTCTGGATTGTGTGTCACGAACAAAATCGTGTTGCCCATCTTGTGAATCTCACTGAGCAGTTCCATAACCAGCCTACTAGACCCACTGTCCAGGTTACCGGTAGGTTCATCGGCAATAATAAGCTTTGGGTTGTTGACCAAAGCGCGAGCAATAGCCGCACACTGCGCCTGGCCACCACTGAGTTGGCTGGGCAAGAAATACTCACGCTTCTGGATACCAACTCGTTCCAGCATTGCACTGGCTTGCTTTGTTCGTTTGCCAACTGACAGACCTTTATACGTGAGCGGCAGAGCAACATTCTCGAGCACTGTTAGACGTGGCAACAGGTTGAATGACTGAAATATAAAACCGATGGTATCGCGTCGTATCTTGGCCGCCTGGTTCGGGCGTAAGCGACCAACTTTTTTGCCGCTCAGTTCATATACTCCATGGCTCGGCCGATCAAGTAGACCTATGACATTCATCAGCGTGCTCTTGCCGCAACCACTTGGCCCCATGATCGCCACGAACTCACCCTGTCCAATCGACAGATTAACCTCGTCGAGCGCCAATGTTGTGGCGTCGCCGAAGCCGTACAGCTTACTGACGTCTTTTAATTCTATTACAGCCATTCTTATCCTCTAGTGTAATTGGTTGGTGGCCTCTGGGGCAATAGGCATTGTAGTAATTTCGTCATTTTCTTCACGCTTATGCAAATAACGACGACTTTCTGTATAATGATCGGGCGTGGAGAGGTTGGGGAATTAACAAACCGGTATTCGTGGAGAGGTCGCCTAGTGGCCTATGGCGCACGCTTGGAAAGCGTGTTGGGCGCAAGCCCTCGGGGGTTCGAATCCCCCTCTCTCCGCCAACTTATCATAGTTTCACTGGATGACGCTTCGCTCGAGTCTACAAAGTGGTCCACCGGACCGCTTAGCCCTCTCTCCGCCAACTTATTTCAATATTTGTTTTACATCATCCTGCATGGCAGCAACCAACTCTTGGGCTGGGTCGATTTTATCAAGATATGGCGCATGGCCATGGTATGAACGAAACTGAGCTGAGTCATTATCATATGTAGCATTACTGAAAAGTAGATCAACTACTGTGTGCGATAGTAGTGTCTCGGGCCCAGGTTGAAGCCCCGCTTGGTTCAGCGCATAGGCCGACAGCAGCTTCTGTGTTCTCATCTGTGCAATAGATAGGTTTAGCACATCGTAAGCATCCGTTTCAAACCCCTGAAAAAAACTATTAGCACCTTTGGCGGTCGCTGGGAAGACACTGCTGGAAGTGAAAAGTTGATAAGCTTGGGCGTGATCATCGATAAAATACAGCGATCGACGGTGATGTAAGCGCATAAAGCTAATGTACTCAGTAACGCCTCCAGCGAAGTGATCTACAGACATATGTGCTACCAAACCACGCATCACTATTCGGGCTCCGCCTATC
>JBDSWU010000092.1:0-8737 GCA_039926445.1 Saccharimonadales bacterium (SeqCode) | reverse complement strand
CACCGGCACGATCCCAGTATTCGGCTCAATCGTCGCAAACGGATAATTGGCCGCCAAAATCCGACTACCCGTCAGGGCATTGAACAATGTCGACTTCCCAACATTGGGCAACCCTACTATGCCTATTTGCAAAGACACAAACGTACCTGACTGATCATTACTATATCTTATCAAGAAATGGCTTATGTTACACGTACTAAATAAGAACACTTGAACTCACAGCGGCAGGATACTATAATGAATAAACAATTAAACAGGTATTAAAGTATGAAATTGATATACAAAGGTCATAAGACTAAACAAGGGAGTGTTGAGCGGTTTATCTTCGCGCCAGAGAAGCCGATCATGTGGAAAGCTGGTCAGTTTATTCATTACACCATACCACATGATAATGCCGATGACCGTGGCGATGAACGTTGGTTTACGATCTCAAGTGCACCTTTTGAAAACGAAATATGGCTTACGACGAGGATCAACCCAGATAAATCCAGTTCGTTTAAAAAGAAATTACTAAACATAAAGCCTGACGACATCATTGAAACTGATGAACCTGATGGCAGCTTTGTCATTGAAGACACCTCTAAGAAATATATATTCGTTGCAGGTGGGATTGGCATTACGCCGTTCAGGTCAATTATTAATCAGCTTCATCATAACAAGAATGAATTTAATATTGAGCTTTTGTATGCCAACAGAGACTCTGAAAATATTCCGTTCAAAGATGAGTTGGAATCAATAAGTAAGGAACATGAAAGTTTCAATATTACTTACTTTAGTGGAGATAAGAAAATTGATGAATCTGTGTTACGAGAGTTTGGAGCAAAGTTAGGCGACCCCATTTATTATGTATCTGGACCAGAACCAATGGTGGAAGCTTTTAAAGAATTACTAGTTAATATGGGGATTAAAGAAGACCGAATGAAGTTTGATTACTTTCCGGGTTACGAGACTGAATAATGTTGTCGCCCAAAGAGCATAAAAACTTAGAAAATTACGTTCAAGGTATGGACGTCAAGCGTTTAGCCACAGCATTTGACGCACTTGGCGAGCCAAATAGATGTTTAATTTTCCGTGCATTACTTAAAACTGAAAATGCTAGCGTAGGACAATTAGCAAGTGCTGTTGGTATTTCTGAGTCATTAGCTTCTCAGCATTTAAAAGTGTTATTGCAGGCAGAACTGGTTCACAAAAATAAAAATGGCAAGAACGTTTATTACCGAGTGAATAATGAGGACAGTTTGGCTATTGCTTTGCAAAAAGCTGTGGAAACGTAGACTTAAGTTCGCAGAATCTGGCTTACTCTAGTTTTCAAGTTTGGTATCACTTCTTTTTCATACCACCTATTATTATTAAACCAACGAAAGTTCAAAGGTGAAGGGTGAACAAGCGGAAAGTACTTAGGCAAATACAGATTGTAATTACGAACCGTTTCCGTTAAATTGTAACTTCTAGATTTGCCTAAATAATACTTCTGAGAGTATTGGCCGATAAGCAATATTAGCTCTATTGCTGGCATATGCTTCATGATTTCTTCATGCCAAAGCTTTGCAAAGTCAGGGCGTGGCGGTAAATCGCCTGATTTACCTTTACCTGGATAATAAAAGTCCATTGGCAAATGAGAGATCGTTGTTGGATCTCGGAAAGTTTCTTCATTTATTCCTAGCCAGCTTATCAGTCGTTCTCCACTGGCATCATTCCAAACCACTCCGCTCTCTTGTGCTTTTTTTCCTGGTGCTTGTCCGACGATAACTATTTTTGAATTAGGTGAAGCAGTAAACAGAGGTTTGAGACCGAGTTTTCCATATTCTTTATTGCTAGGGTGGTTCATTATCTCACTAACTAATTGATCAAACATTTGAGTATCAATGCTACTTGCCATAGTTATTCAGTATTTTTCTCTGCTGGATATGTAATCTTTTTTCCATTTACTACAGCGAATGAGGTTAATGCATGCTCTTTAATATTTGTTTTGCTGATAATATCAGTTACAGATACTTGGCGAACAAGTAATGCGTCTCCTACGAGGGAACGATGACATCGCCACGGAACAGCTTCGGCGCACATTATTGCAGTCGTTGCCTGGCTAGCTAGTTTCAGCAGACTTTCAATGCCGTCAATGAACTCATTAGTTTGCATGTAATCTGCATAATTACGAAAAGATAAGTTTCGCCAGCCTTCATTTTCAGAGTTTTTGATTTTTGGTCTCAAGCCGCCTAATTTTTTGAGATAAATGTAGTCTATACCGACGGCACTTAGGCTTTTCTCTAAGTTTTCATTACCATACTGCGGATTGTGTCTTGATTTTGGTATCGTCCTAATATCAATCAGTTGCTTAATATCCTGAGAATCTAATAGGTCTGTAAAGTCTTCAATAGTCCTCGTAGAGTGTCCGATAGTATAAATGATCACAGTATTTTACTCGGCAGACTTTAGATGCGAGTGATAGGGGCATACTTTATCTTTGTATTTAGTGGAGTATACATAAATTACTGCTGTTGAAAATATCTGGATAATACCGAGGACAATGAATACGATGGAGTGAATATATATCGCATTAATCGTTACTAATAAAGATGAAATAAGCCATAAGATATATGCACTACTGCTGATACCAGCTGAGCATTGTTCATTTATTAGATGCTTTATTTGAGGGAGGTAGGCATAGCCCGCAATAAGTGCGCCTGTTAGTCCAATTAAATTAGGGCCGTCCATTTAGATCCTTATAAATCAAAGTTACCTTCACGTTCAGGCTGATGAATAATCTCTTCTACAGTAAGTTGTCTACGACCCTTAGGAGTAGGAAGTGTTATTGTATCTCCTTTGCTATATCCAATAAGTGCACAACCTATAGGTGAAAGTATAGAAATTTTTTGCTTTGTTAAGTCGGAATCGTCAGGAAAGACCAACCAGTATTTCCAGTCATCACCGTGCTCATCAGTGAAACTAACTTGAGAATTCATTGTGATGACGTCATCAGGAACATCTTTAGGCTCAATTATCTCGCCTTTTTCAAGCTCAGCTAACAATGATTTATCAAAATCATCATGTGGCTTCCTTTTATCTAGAAGTTTCATCAATCTGTCGTAGTCAAATTGGGTAATAAGAATTTTTGTCATATGGGCAATTTCTCCTTGTATGTAATTATATCAGCTTACTAATTTAAAGATATTCGGTTGGTCCAGAAGTATAGATCAGAAAATTTAGTGGTGCGTGTGGTGGGTTAGTTAATTACCATTCACCACCAACGGTTTCTTGTAGTTCTTTGATCTGCCGAGGAGTATAACCACGTGTTCTCTTGTCTAGTGGTGGCATAGGGAAGGTTATATCGAATGGTATTGTTGCGTCTTGTGAATACCTATCTCTAGAGCCATAAAATTACCTTAAATTTCATCCGTTAATCATAACATAATGTAATTATAATAAACTTGCAAAAACATAAAACTTATGCTATCATGTTATCTGATAAGCAAAAATAAAAACTTATAATTTTAAATATGGAAACAATACCAAAATCACCTCAGGAAATGGCAGCTCAAATGCTGGACGTATATCCGTATTATAGTGATTATGCTATGCCTGAGGGCGAGGCTGAGCGTCTCGGAGAGCAAGCTAAGGGTCTGAAGGTTGAGGTAGAGGGTCTGAGACCTTATATGCTTCCTGATGATGAACTTGCTCCTAAGCTTGCTGAAGTGAGGCAAAGAGCTACAGAAAGTGGTGTATGGCGTGCTGATAAGGGTGAGGGTGCAGACGAGCGTCTCGCATATGCTGTTGAACAAAATAAAGGTTATGGCTACACCGAAGAAGAAGCGACTGAGGGTGCAGTCAAGGAGCTCAAGCGTAACGGTTATCTTGATGCAATTAGGGACAAGCGTAAAGAACAAGAACGTTTATTCAAAGACCCTATTAGTGCGTACATTAGCAGCCACGAAGTAGAGGCCGAAACAGAAAGAGCTGAGCTAGATAAATTGCTTGAACGAACAGTTGATATGACAACTCTTAACGAAGTTGAAATAGCTAGACTATCACATGACTTTCCTTCGGGAAATTTTGTATATCATGGTACGGGCACAGAACAGCTAGTCAAAATACTTGATACGGGTGTTTTGGCAAATGCTAAAGCCTTATATGAGCGTGAAGATGCGACAGCTAAAGCTGAAGGCCGTGAAGCTGGAATTGTTCGTCGTAACTCTGGCTTTGAGGGGGTGTCGTGGAGTATGAACGGCATAGATGCTCTGCCAGGAGACAGATTCCACATGGCTGGTTTTGTGGCTGCACCCGAAGCTATCTTAAGCGATACAATGCAGCTTGCTGTGCCATCACGCCCCGCACCCAATGAAGTTTTGCAGATTTCTGCGGATGTAGATGCACGTGAGTTCTATGACGCCAAAACGCAGTTTGAGCTATATCGTAATCCTGGTATGTTTGGCGAAACAAATTCGGTTTTTGACAACCTTTTTTCTGTTAGCATGTGGAACAAGGAAGAAAACAGGCAGTTCCGTGATGAACCTATGCTTTATCAAGCAAAGCGTGGTTTGCTTGCACAACCAAAGTACCAAGACCAACTTCGGGAGCTGTATTCAGTAGATGAAAGTGGCAAAATCCGCCTTGACCCAGATTTATCGCAACAAATTGACAATGAAATACCTGTTGCTGCTGTATGGTTGCAAGCTGCAATAGACACTGGTCGCTTAAAGGATACGCAATTTGCCGATAAAGAACTCCCTGTAATTATTGACGAGCTGAACGGTGAGAACATCGAAACGTTAATAGGCGATAGTCGGAAAGATTGGGAACAACATGCAACTGTTCTTGATGAAGCTGAGAAAGTTGCTGGCAATGTGGAAGTTTCTGTAGAAAATATGTATTTTGTCGCTCCTCGTAAAGACGCTGAAGCTTGGCTAAACGTCATGGTTCGTAGCCAGCACAAGCCCGCAGGTATTCTTCTATATGATGATAAGAAAGTTCGTCTTGAGAACTTTGCCTCACTGCATAGAGGTGACCATACAGAGCTTACGGCAGAGCTGCAAGCTGCTATCAAGCCAGAAAATGAGGGTTACATATATTATGCTGACGTTCTTGGCACGGAATTTAGTGATGATATGCGAACAGGTCATAAGCACCAAGTTATTGCCGAAAAACACCTTGCTAACCGTGGGGCCATTAAAAAAGTGGATGGCAAGCTAATGATAGAAAGGATACAGTAATTATGGATCTATTTAAGGAATTAAAAAGTTCTGAAAGTTCCTTTGATTTGTACAAAGTCACGAGTATGCCGAAGACCGATTATCTTTAGCAATAGGCTTTGTTAGCTCATGGAAGATAGACACGTCCACCACAGTCGGTTGGTGGCATAGCTAGGTTTGGTTCAAAAGGTAGTTTCGTTATGACTTATCATGCCAAGCGAGAGCCATGATCTAACCATATTTTTCATTTGTTTATCGTAGCACAAATTAACGCCTCGAGTCAGAGCTGCCTAGCTCTGGGTCGGTGGGTGTTCCGCCGTCCGCGAACGTGCGCACTACGTAGTAGTAAACCGAGACTATGCCGTAGGCCAGCCCGAGGATTACACCAGTGTCGATGATTCCACGCCAAGGCTGCGGCACGAGCCTAACTATGATGATCAGTAAAACAACACCGGTGGTCAGGGACCACGAGACAATTTTGCGTTTTTTGGGGGCGTAGATGTAGCCGACGCAATACAGCGGGGCGAGTAGCTGGGGAAGTAGCGACGGGAGTTGTGATAGGTGGAAAGCTCGGGCGGCGAAGCGCGGTGAGAACTGCTTTTGGAAGCCTTTGTAGCCTTCGGAGTAGACCATGACGGCTGACCAAACCAGCACAACCAGCCATTGCAGTGGAGTGATTCCAGCTGTGAAGGCGTCAGCGACGTGGGGCAGTAGTCGGTATAGTGCGGAGACTATCAGGGCTGTGAAGCCAATGAGGCCCCAAGCTGGACCAAAGTATCGGGTTTTATGCATCAGCCCTAGTATACAGGCAGTGGGATGACTTGACAGGGGTGTAGGCAATGTATACACTGTAGGCATGAATAAGATTCAGTATACGATTCGCAATATCCCCGAGCCGATTGACCAGGTCATGCGTAAGCGCGCTACGGAGACGGGCAAGTCTTTTAATCAGACGGTGCTGGATGCGCTGACGGAGCAGGTGTTTGGTAGTGATAGCATCCCCGTGGCCGATGATTTTGCCTGGCTCAAAGGTTCGCTGGAACTAGACGATGAATTCGACGCAACGGTGGCTGCTCTGTCTCAGATTGACCAGGAGATGTGGCGTGAAACTACTGGTTGATACCAGCGCTTTCTCGGTGTTTGGCCGGGGTGGCGACAACCGGCTCGACCCGTGGTTTACTAGCCAGCACAGCTTGCTGATGCCGCTGATAGTTATCGGCGAGCTGCGAGCTGGTTTTGCTATGGGCGGACGTGAAACGGACAACGTCAAACGGCTGGAGAGGTTTCTGGAGGCCCCAAATGTCGAAGTTGTAAAGTTGTCTCAGCAGACGACGCGACTTTATGCCGATGTCGTTCGCCAGCTCCGACAGGCGGGTCGGGCGGCCAGCAGTAATGACATTTGGATTGCGGCGCTTGCCGTAGAGCACCATCTGCCATTGCTGACACTTGACCGCGATTTTGCCGCTATAACTGGGCTGCAATTGGTGCCGCTGGGAAAATAGTTGTCGCGCGCGCGATGATGCTATACACTGTATAGTAATACGTTATTAACAGATAGGAATGCCCGATGGCAGCGGTGAAACAAACCAGTCACTGGTTGATACTTATATTATTAGCTTTGGCGCAGTTCATGGCGGTATTGGACGCCTCGATCGTCAATGTGGCTTTGCCATCGATCCAGTCATCTTTCCATATGACGCAGGCTAGTCTGCAGTGGATTGTTACGGCTTATGCTCTAGCTTTTGGCGGATTTTTGCTGTTTGGCGGGCGAGCGGCCGACTTGTTTGGGCGGCGCAAAGTCTTCCTTAGCGGTGTAACTATTTTTGCATTGGCGTCTCTGGCAGCCGGCGTAGCGACTTCGGGTACGATGCTGGTCGTTTTCAGGGCACTTCAGGGCTTGGCTGCGGCTTTTATGTCACCAGCAGCCTTGTCTATAGTGCTTGTGACCTATAGGGAAGGTCATGAACGCAACATTGCGTTGAGCGTATGGGGCGCTGTCGCGGCTGGCGGCGCGGCTGTCGGCGTACTTCTTGGCGGGATTTTGACCGAGTATGCTGGTTGGCGCTGGAACTTCTTTGTTAACGTGCCGGTGGCCATCGGTGTGCTTATCGCCGCAATGCGCATATTGCCCTTGCATGAGTCCGAAGCTGAGCATCGGAAGCTTGATCTGACTGGTGCGGCGCTGATAACTGGCGGCTTGATGCTACTGGTTTACACACTAGTCCACGCAACTGAAACTGGTTGGTTCCTGGCTCCTGAGCTGGTGTCCAATGTAACGGCGATGTTTGTCACTGCACTCTTACTAATAGTTGGGTTTGTGATCAACGAGTCGCGTGTCAAAAACCCGCTGATGCCACTAAGTATATTTCGCATTCGCAACGTAGCAGGCGCCAATGGCCTCCAGCTGATGATGGCCTCCAGCCTATTCTCAGTGTTCTTTTTTGCATCGCTATATATGCAACAGATATTGCACTATTCGCCAGTGCGAACCGGGCTTAGCTTCCTGATAGTGCCGGTGATCATTGCTCTGTCGGCAACGAACGTACCGCGGATAATCAAGCGCTTCGGTTTCCGTCCAATCCTGATAGTGGCACCACTTTTCGTTGGCTCGGGATTGCTGATACTTTCGCAGTTGCCAGTTGATGGTAGCTACTGGCAGCATATCTTTCCAGGACTAGCCCTGATGGCTTTGGGGGCAGGGGCAACTTTCGTCAGTGTTTCAATAGCCGCAACTTCTGGCGTCAAACCGCAGATGTCCGGTCTAGCATCTGGGCTAGTCAACACTGCCCAACAGCTCGGTGGTTCGCTGGGCCTAGCCGTGCTCAGCGCCGTCGCTGCCTCTGGTACGACCGGCTACATCCGAGCTCTTGGTACACAACCTGACGCCCAGCAACTAATCGCCGCCCGTGTCCACGGCTTCCACAACGGCTACCTGGTAGCAGCCTGCTTCACGCTCGCGGCCTCGATAGTCGCAACCCTAGTCATCCGCAATCAGACCAACGTCACAGTTGACCCAGAAGCCTTAATTGGTGGGTAGTAGAAACACAGATTGAGTGTAAAAGTACGACCACGGTCATTTGACAAAAATCAACGAATAAGGTAAAGTTAACTTGCTATTTCTAGGTGCAGCCGCTGGAGCCACAAGTTATTATGAAGCTCGCGTGCCGCCTAGAGAGACGCACCTTAACATGTCAGATTGCAAAACAAGTTTTACCTCTGTTGGGGTCAATGAGCCCACGACAAAAATCGTGTGCTTTTTGACCCTAACAGGGCAGAGGAACCAGCCTCACAACTGGATACGAAAGGATAGGTGCTTCCCAATTGCGGGACGCTACCGCCACCTCCACCGGTTTCTCGGTGCACAGGTGGGTCTCAGGCAGGAAGCTCTTCGTCATCGTCGTTGGCCTAGGCGTGCTCCTCGGAGCAAGCCAACTTGGCACGACACCGGCGTCCGCGGCAATTGTCCGGACTCCTAACTTCGTCTCCGCAACCTACAACAGTCGCGACTGTGTACCGAACAGCGCCTCAAACTCTGGAGAAGCGTCAGTCACCAT
>JBDSWU010000091.1:0-2933 GCA_039926445.1 Saccharimonadales bacterium (SeqCode) | reverse complement strand
GGAGCATTATGCCAGTAAAGGCGCGTTGGACATCGACACCCTGGGCGAGAAAAATGTTGTGTCACTCGTCGAAGCTGGTCTGGTCAGCGATATCGCTGATATCTATGGCCTGCAATACGAACAGTTGCTCGGCCTCGATCGTTTTGCTGATATCTCGGCTCGCAAAATGATCGAGGCAATTGCTGCTCGCCGCCAACCAGAATTGCCACGTTTTATCTACGGCTTGGGGATTCGTCACGTGGGAGCACAAACAGCCATCGATCTGGCGGAAGCCTTTCAGTCAATCAATGCTCTGGCTGCCGCTACTTTCGAAGAGCTACAAGAAGTCGATGGCATTGGTATGGTAGTGGCCGAATCTATCACCGCTTGGTTTGCCGACCCAGATAACCTAGAGCTTCTGCAAAAATTTGCCAGTTACTCCGTCGTGCCGCACTACCAGTCACGTGCAGGCGGAGCTTTATCGGGCAAAAACTTTGCGGTAACTGGCTCGCTCGAGAGCATGGGGCGCGACCAAGCTGCCGAGCGGATACGCGCTCTCGGCGGCATCTTCCAGTCCAGTCTAGGCAAGGATACGAGCTACTTGGTAGTTGGAGCCAATGTCGGAGCAGCCAAGCTCACCAAAGCTGCCAAATATGGCACGACGCAGCTAACAGAAGCCGACTTCCTGAAGCTAATCTCATGAGCCACGACGTTATTATCAGCCAGACAGCCGACTATGTCCGCGCCAAGTTCGAATCTGAGGGCACAGGCCATGACTGGTGGCATATGTATCGAGTTTGGCAGCTAAGTAAAACAATCGCTGCAACTGAGCAAAATGTCGACCTGTTCGTGGTTGAATTAGCCGCTTTATTACACGATATTGCCGATTGGAAATTTCATGATGGCGACGAAAAAATCGGCCCACGGGAAGCCCGGAAATGGCTAACTAGCAAACAGGTGAGTAACTCCGTGATTGAGCATGTAGAAGATATCATCCGCACAGTGTCATTTAAGGGCGCAGGAGTGCCGTCCAATATGAAGACCATCGAAGGCAAGATAGTGCATGATGCCGACAAACTGGATGCGCTCGGCGCAGTCGGCATAGCCAGGACATTCGCGTACGGCGGAGCTAACGGCAGAGGCCTGTACGACCCTGCGGATAAGGTTACGTTGCACCAGGATTTTGAAAGCTACAAGCAGAACAATGGCGCAAGTCTTAATCATTTTTATGAAAAACTTCTGCTGCTCAAGGACCGAATGTATACGGAAGCGGCCAAAGAACTAGCTGCCGGACGACACCAATATATGGAGGGATATCTTCAGCGATTCCACGATGAGTGGGCCGGTAAACTTTAGTCTGTAATCCTATGCCCGAAACATGGCGTTCTGGATCTGGCACTGAGTGTCTTTAATGTGGGGTGTTTTCATTTGTCTGATTTTCAGCAGACAGCCCGTGTTTTAACAGATACAGAAAATAGACTGTCCTCTTAGAATCAGACAAATGGAAAAGGGTAGTGCAAACAGTTGGTGCATCAGCGATCACGCCAGTCGCTGCGTCGACAATGACAGACGATGGGCTGGGCAGCAGCCGACAATGCTGTATAATAACCGCTAGCACTAATAATAAGCAAAACACATATGCCACCGAGGGAAAATCAATTTGGACGTCCGCTGCAGAATACGCCGCCACCACGCCGTGTTAGCGACGCTGGTAGCCCGTCGCGCCCAGCGTACAATCCAGTAAATAGGCCATTGTCACCTCGTCCGCTGACGTATCCAGTATCTACGCCTCCTCCAGCAGCTCCAACCGAAGACCTAGGACTAGCTTTAGCTGGCCCGACACCCACCGTATCAACACCGTCCCCCGCAACAACGCCGTTGTTGAATTTTGAGAGACCCACTCCGTTAGAATCATCACCAGCCACAGATGAGAATACCGATATCAAGCCCAAGCGCCGCCGTTTGAGGCTACCAAACATACCATGGCACCGCGTGCTTCGCCGCCGCGTACTAGTACCGACAGCCATCGTGGCTGCAGTTGCCCTGGCTGGCTATGGCGCTTTTGCGCTGGTGCAATACCAGAGGTTGCAGGCTAGCCCAGACACTGTATACAGGCAGGCTTTGATCAACGCACTTATGACCCGGCAAGTTGCCATCGACGTGCAGAGTAGTAGTACCAACACTAGCGCCCAGCTCGACTTTAGCAATCCGAAGAGCCCGCGGGTTAGTACCGACACTACGACCACAATTGCCGGCTCGAGTTTCCGGATTAACACATATGGTTCGGCTAGCAACACGTTTTTCGCCTACAAAGCTCTGCCGGCCGGACTGGATAGCACTACCGCATCGTCAGTCGTCAATGACTGGGTGCGACTGCGGAAGGGCGGAGTGTTGCCGGCCGCCATCAACACATCTATAAGTAACGCCGCTGATCCACGCTTTCAGGCCTTTGGCCCGCTGGTCTTCGCCAATCTTCCCGAGAAGACAAGTCGTACAGTCGCAAAATTCTTGGTCGATAACCATGTCTATGGTTACAAATTGGCCAATGTCGAGACGGTACCAGTTGGTAAATCCAAAGCACTGTTATTCCACGGCAAATTCAACTCCGATTAAAGCAAACTAGCTAACCAAAGTGTTGCCACTACTACTGGCTTTACGATTAGTGATGTCCAACGAATTGTCGACAGCCTCAACGCTTACAAGGGTGCTGAATCATTTCTGTATGTTGATCATGCCAGCAGGCTACCGGTGCGACTAGTCATCAAAACCAAAGCTGGTCAAACTATAACTTACGATTACAGCGCATACGACAGTGTCAAAATAGCCGCACAGCCCTCATCGAATATCGACTGGCCACAGTTTGCATCAACCCAGCTTCAGATTGAGGCCCAGGCCAGCAATCTGCTGAGCCCGACTCAACACGATGCAGTCCGTCAAAGCAGCCTGGCAGCTTT
>JBDSWU010000090.1:0-7107 GCA_039926445.1 Saccharimonadales bacterium (SeqCode) | reverse complement strand
GTTCCCCGCTCCGAGGGTGATGGCCACGCCTCAACTAGCGCTATAATTGACCGCATCGTCAAACATAGTCAAATCTAGACTCTGACATTTGGTTGTTATACACCCTAAATTAATTTTGTTTTTACAGTTGTTTTTTGAGCCGGACTGCACGTTTAAAGCTGCGTTCGGCTGCCGGGTCGGCGAACCTGACTAGGGGCTTACGGACAATAAGCTTTTTGCTTGAACTTGCATCGAGTTGCTTGAGTGATTCAACGAAATAATCTTCCATTAACCATTCGCGGCCCGGAGGAGTTTGAGCGATAACAGATATTAGCCATAGGTTGGTTCCCCACTGCTCCTTTCGAGTGATTTTCGGAGCGTTCGTGACAGTCATCACACCGACCGGGATGGTTTTGACAACGCCTTTGATAAGTTGTTCACCAGCTTTTGGATCATTGACGAATACATCAATCGATATGGTTCTGATGCCATCTGGTGTCACCCTGACGCCTTGCATGTATTGGTTGTGTAGCCAGACTATTTCACCGTTTAGGCTTCGAATTTTGGTTGATCTTAACGTAATTCTTTCGACTACACCGCTGATGTTGTCAAAGGGTTCAACTCGTATGAAATCACCGACGTCAAACCAGCGCTCAATAATCATGGCCGACCCGGCCGTGATGTCCCTGAGCACCATACCAAGTGTTGCACCAGCGATAACTACAAAGAAAGCGCTGGCACCAATCGTTGCAGTTGAGATATTTGCTGCCGGGCTGACCAGCTGCCAGACATAGAACGCGACGACACCGACAATCACAACCCTGACAAGCGCGATCGCAACGCTCAGATGGGTTTCAAGACGACGTAATTTCAGGCGCTTAACCTCGTCGGCTTCGACATCTGACTTGACGGCAGTGAGTCGGGCAACTTTGATGATAACTTTGGCTATAAAATGACTAAAATAGTATGCCAACAGCATTGAGAAGAGCAAAATCAACAAGGAACGCAACGCATTCGGTTGGTTAATGAATTCAGATATATCTCTCAGATATCGATTGCTGTCGGATGATGTCACAGCCGTCTAGTATAACAGAGACGACGAAGGCACCTTGTACTGCACAGTATTGACAAATAGTACAATTAGTGCTATCATGTGGTTACTAATGGCTTTGCCACTAGGGAGATGTGAACAGTTCTTAATCTATTGGAGTCCTCACCGTGGTGCAAATCAAATCAACGCTTGTCAGCCTTATCAAACGCACTGGCTTATCGCTAGTTGCATTACTGGTGGTATCAGCTAGCCTGACCACTGTCCTGACCGCTTCGGCCAGTGCGCTTAGCATCGACGCCAGCAACGACTGTGATGATAACGCCGTCATCTATTGTGGCGCTGATTCGACTAGTCAGCTGATTGCCAAGTACAATACTGGCGATGGCCACAATAAGCTCGGAAGTATCCGCACTATCTACAATCACTTTGGTATTAGTAGTAGCGATGTTCGAGCTCTGAACTCGACTGCAGTTGCTGGATTCGTTGTCCGTGACGGTCGGGTTATAGTCGGTGATAAAGTCGTTGCAACTAACGCTACGACTGCCGGTCGCCAGAACATCGCTGGCAGCACCAAGATTAGTGAAAACAATATCTCTTACTACACTCGTACGCCTTCTGTCTCTTTCCGTTCCGACAAGCTGCCAGCTTACGTTGTTATGAAAGACGGTGTTTTCCAGTTCGCCATAATCGCTAACTGCGCCAACCCTGTCGTAGCAACACCAACCGCTAAGCCAGCGCCAGCGCCAAAGCCTGTGCCTGTTCCCAAGCCAACTGGGACGCCTAATGACAGCATCGAAAAGCTGGTCGCCCTCAAAGGCAGCACTAATTTTCAGAAGTCTGTTACCGCCAAGCAGGGTGATCACGTCATCTACAAAATCACCATCAAGAGTACCGGAACCGCCGCTGTTGATGTAAATACTCTGAAAGATACGCTTCCACAGGACGTGACTTATGTCAGTAACAGTATTGCTCTAGTCGGTATTCCTGGCCTTGGTGAAACTGGCTACCCTCTCGGTGACGAGTTTGCGGCTGAACTATTTGGACAAGGTCTAGAGCTTGGAGCTGGCGAGCCTGGCGATGAGATCAGCCTAGTGTTTGAGGCGATTGTAGGACCAGCCGGTGTTTGTGCGCCGCACAGCATAGACAACCTGGTAACAGTTGTTGCCGTGAGCGTGCCTACCCGTACAGCTACTGCTACCGTCAATGAAGTATGCAATACTGTTGTAACCACCACGACCTCAGTTACTCCGATCAAGACTACACCAGTTGCCAAGGCACTGCCTAATACCGGCCCGGGCGCAATCGCAGGATTGTTCGCTGGCGTGGTTGCGATCAGTAGCTTCGCTTTCCGTAGCCTAACGATGCGCCGATTGGTCCGCGGCTAATTGACTGTAAGCGTCCCCACTGCATTAAGTGGTGGGGACATGATAATATAGGCCCATGTCAAAAGCCACCAAACTTATTCGTAAACTAGGCGTCCTGATTGTCGGGGTGCCTTTATTCATACTCGGCGTTATCCTCATACCGCTGCCCGGTCCTGGCCTACTGGTTTGCTTTGCGGCGCTAGTCCTAATTTCGATGGAGTTTGATCAGGCAAAGCCGCACGTTCACCGAATACGTAAACAGATGAATAAGGTCGTCGACATATCTCGTACGCGTGCCCAGAAGTTCAGCGATAAGCATGATCCTGCAAGCCAGGCGCCAGACAACGACAAGTCTCCCAAAACTACATCGACCAAAAAACCTACTAAATAGGCGGCCTCTGATAGCGGTTGTGGTAAAATTACCCTATAAGTTGAGGGGTGAATGGCTAGTGCCAGCAGTGGCCGCCATCCAAGTCAAAATGTAGATATGAGGACTTCCAAAACCGTGCGGGTCTCACCGCTGTTGCGCTACCTGCCGAGCATTATGCACGTCGGCGAGCTAGTCATCGGGCTGGTTCTGTTGGCGGCAGTGCAGAACTTTTGGGCAGTTCTAGCCGGTGCTAGCCCGGATATTAGCCCACCAAGTGTGCCAACTGGCCTAGCTCTGTCTGGTCGTTCGGCGACTGAGATAGATATCTCGTGGAACGCTTCGACGGACGATGTTGCCGTTACTGGGTACCATATCTACCGCGGTGGTGTCCTGCGCGGCGACAGTGCGACCACTGATTATGCTGACACTGGCCTGGCGCCGAACACCAGCTATACCTATACGGTCAGTGCCTACGATGCAGTCCCTAACACCTCGGCTGAGTCTAACCCGTTGAATGCCTCGACTCTGGCGGACACGGCGCCGCCCAGTGTGCCACAGAATGTGCATCAGACTGGACAGACTACCAACTCAGTCTCACTGGCATGGGATGCTTCCAACGACAATGTCGGAGTGCTAAGCTACGACATCTATCGTAACGGTGCTTTGGTGCGCTCTCAGCCGGGGACGACGTACACAGACACCGGGCTAGCTGTTTACACCAGCTATACGTACAACATCGCCGCTCGTGATGCCGCTAACAACGGGTCTATACTGTCGACTTCGCTAAATGCCGCTACTGCACAGGACACTACTGCACCGACGGTGCCCGACAACTTGCGAAAAGTAAGCAGCACAGTTTCGAGTATTTCACTGACATGGGATAGTTCGACCGACAACGTCGGTATCGCCGGTTATCGGCTGTATCGCGACGGGGCGTTTATAGGTAGCACTGGCGGGACGACTTACACTGACAGCGGCTTAAACGTCAGCAGCAGCTACTCATATACAGTGCAAGCTTATGACGCCGCCGGTAACAGCTCGACGCAATCTGCGCCATACGTTACATCTAGTTCGGCTGACGTGACGCCGCCATCGGCGCCGACAAATCTACGTGCCACCACTGTTCTCGACACCTCAATCAGTTTTGCCTGGGATGCATCGACCGACGATGTTGCGGTCACCGGCTACAAACTGTACCGCGATGGCGCGCTGATCGGCACGACTACCGTCACCAGCTACACCGATACCGGTCTACAGCCGGTTACACAGTACTCCTATACGATCAAGGCTTACGACGCCGCCAACAATGTTTCACTGGCCTCGGCGGCTCTAGTTGTCACAACCGCCTATGACACCACGGCGCCGACGGTACCAACAAACCTGCGCACGACAGCCATCACTGACACTACGATCAGTTTGGCTTGGGATTTGGCTAGTGACAATGTAGCCGTCACTGGCTATGACCTGTACCGCGGCGGCAGCCTAATAACCACTACAACCGGTACCAGCTTTACAGATAGTGGGCTAGCTACAGACACAGCCTACAGCTATCGCATCAGGGCCCACGACGCGAGTAGCAACAATTCTGCTCAGTCCAGCCCGCTGGCGACGGCCACCATACCTGATACTGTTGCCCCGGCGACGCCAGCTAATCTTGTTTCTGCCAGCCAGACGACAACTTCCGTCAGTCTATCGTGGGATGCAGCTACTGATGATGCTTCGCCGGCCAACCAAATCGTCTATAAGCTCTACCGAGATGGAGTGCTGGTCATTACTCAGCCTGGCCTGAGTCATGTCGATAGCGGTCTTCACTACGGCAGAGCATACAGCTATAGCGTCACCAGCGTTGACGCCTCTGGCAACGAATCGCTGTCTTCGTCGAGCTTGTCGGTGTCTACGTTGCCAGACACTTCGCCACCTAGTGTGGTTATTGATACTCCCGCCGACGGTCAGACTGCACAGCTGACATTTCAGATAAGCGCCACGGCCAGCGATGACCTGGAGCTTAACCGAGTTGAGTTCTATGCAGACAGTACGCTGATTGCCACGACAACTACCCTGCCCTACGCGCTCAACTGGAACAGCTATGCCGTACACAACGGAGCTCATATCCTCAGCGCCAAAGCGATTGACGCTAGCGGTAATCAGTCATCACGTTCAATTACCGTAACAATCAACAACCCGCCGCCTCCGATAACCGGCGACCTTAATGGCGATCACAAAGTTAACATCTATGATCTAAGCATTTTGCTGTCGCATTTCAACAAACCCGGGGCCGGCGATTTCAATAATAACGGTAAAGTTGATATATTTGACTTAAGCGTATTACTATCTCGCTTCGGAAGCGATAACTCAAACTACCAATAATGAATATTCAAAAACAAATATTTCGTGCTTTTGCACTGATCAGCCTGACGCTACTGGCATCGCTACTGCCTGTGCTGCCAGTACACGCGGCTTCGGCATCAATTTCGTTACAAACGAATAAGGCAGTCGTCGGAAGTGGCGGCTCACTGGTGGTGGCGGTCTATATGAACGGCGGTGGTACGCCGATTAACGGTGTACAAGCTAACTTTACCTATCCTGATAGCCAGCTACAATACATCGGAATATCCTATTCTGGGTCAGCTTTTGGAATTGTGCCCGGTGGCAACGGCGGTGGTGGTGGCGGTGTTAATATTGCCGTCGGCACAATCTCGCCGGTTAGCGGCTCAGGGTTGGTGGCAACGGTGACATTCAAAGCGCTGACCAGCAGTGGCTCGGCCACTTTTTCAGTCGCTGGTAGTTCGGCTCTGGTCAATGCCGACGACAACACGGCGGTCCCCTATGCAGCGATTGGCGATTCTGTGAAATTTGGTGTCGCTCCGGCTGCTGCACCAGCCGCCGCAGCGGCGCCGGCTGCGCCAGAACCCCCCAAGGACGTGGCCGCGCCGGTCATATCTGCGCTGCGAACGACAGATGCTTCGGCGTATAGTATCACCGTTAGCTGGAAAACTGATGAGCCGGCCGATACGTCCTTGGAATACGGCCTGGACGGAAGCTATGGTTTGACAGCTTCACAACCCGGAATGACCACCGATCATTCCATTGTTCTCAACAATGCCTTTATATCTCCCAAATCATTGCTACACTTCCGAGTGCGTAGTGCTGATGCGGCCGGCAACGTACAGACTGGCACCGACCAGACGGTTCAGCTGCCTGGTGTGCCTGTCATCATTGTAGTTCGCGCTGCCAATGGCCAGCCACAAGCCAATGCTGATGTAACGATCGACAATCAGACCAAGACTACCGATGCTAAGGGTCAGGCAACGCTCAGTAGTAGCCTCGGCGACAAACAAGTCGTCATAAGCTACGGCGGTGTCACTGTCCAGCGTCCGATTGCAGTCAAGCGTTCCGACAAGCCATTGCCAGCCTACCGACTTGACCTAGCCAAGCAGCCACTAAATCGCTGGATGGTTACCTCTGCCGGCCTGAGCATAGTTGTGCTTACTCTGCTTGGGCTTGATGCTGCATTGTTTGGCTCTAGCTTCATGATGCGACTCGTTAACTGGCGTCACCGCCAGTCATATACATCTCGAAGTGCGCCACTCAAGACCGTAACTTTGCCACTTGCCGGCTATGCTATGGCCAGAGCTGACAAAGCACATCCTTCGGTCGATGTTACCTTGCGATCTGATTCTGCTGTTTCGCAACCACTCGTAGCGCCATTGCCGCCGCTTCCGAGCACTGACATAGACCACGCAAAAATTGAAGCGCTAATGTCGCCGTTGCCGACGCCGCCAATAAGTGATATGACTCCAACCATCCGGACTATCCAAATCAATGACAGTTCAGCACTGAGTAAAGTGCAGCCTGTCCCGAAGACTGCACCAGCAGTTGCCAAAAAGCCAGCTACTCATAAATCGGCTGCCAAGCCTGCGCAGCCTCGTAAAAAATCTATCAAGGCCTGAAGATACTCGGGGTAGTGAGCTGCGAGCGCCTGGTCTAATGGTGGTATGGCTGTCCGGCGGATATCGTGCTAGCGCGGTACAGACTCTCGGCCAGCATAACCATCGCCAAGTCGTGAGGATAGGTTAGCTGACCGAAACTCCACTGATAATCGAGTGCGACGAGCACACCTGCCGGCAGTCCGTCGGGGCCGCCGATTATAAAACTTACTTCTCGACTCTCGACAGCTCGTTTGTCTAGAAAAACTGCCAAACTCGGGCTGGTAAGTTCATTACCTGCTATAACCAGCCCAACTCGATAACTACCCTGACTGGCACTAAGTATATGGGCTTCGTCATTGTGTTTGTCGGGTATGTGTGTGATGCGCAGTTGATGGTAGTGTCGCAGACGCTTGC
>JBDSWU010000089.1:0-3260 GCA_039926445.1 Saccharimonadales bacterium (SeqCode) | reverse complement strand
GCAAGCAACAGAGCGACCTTGTCGTTACGAGAGTTTATTAAGCAGACTATAGTTGAACCCGACGCAAGATTTAAACCGCAAAATTTATAAGCCCCGAAAGTATAAATATAGTGCGCCGGCAACGAACCATCTGACGATTTGAGGACGCCAGTAGAGGTAACTATGTAGGCGGCTGCACTGCTGGACTGCAAACCATTGACATGACTTATAGAATAAACTGGGTTCATCGACTGACAGTCGGCCAAATAAGCTGTCATGACATCGCCAGACAATGCACAAACATACTTTCCACAAAAAACGGCCTTAGACACCAAACCAGTCACTGGGTAATGACTGGTTGCCTTATCAGTCAGTGTTACGATCTCGGACTTTTGCAGCTTGGCAGCTTGATTATCAGAGGCGTCCGACGACGAGTAGACTGCAACTAGACTATCCTGGTTGGCTACTAGAGATCGCCCAGAAAGGCTATTGTCCTTGGGAAGTATGTCTATTGGCTGAGCGACAGCATCGATACTTGAGAAATACAGGATAGTGCCCAGATCGTATGTATAAAGCACAAAACCATCCTTGTACGAGGCCAAGGTGTAGCTCTCCGAGCCGTCAATACCTTTGAGCAGGGTTTGATTGATTCGGGAAAAAGAACTGGTTAGTAACGAAGCTGATTGGGTGGCTGATCCGCTGTCTAGATCGGTAGTTTTGGTTATGATGACGCTTCCCTGTTTGGTCTTAGTGATCCCGATGACGTCATCATACTTTGAAGCGGTTGTAGTTACTTGGGTGTAGGTTGGCGTGGATGTAGTCGCAGCCACATGCTCTGTAATGCCACCAGAGCTACTGCACTCGTATGATAACAACACAGCCTCTACATAGTACTGGCAAGGCGCCGGGTTATCGCCTACGAAAGCCCGCCCAGTCTCTGACACTAGGCTGAGATCGACCCGCTGTTGCGACAGGTAACCACTAACCAGGGCTTGGGTGACGGCGTTACGCGCATCTTGCTTAACAAATATTTCGTAGTTGCCAGCTCGAACGGCTTTTCGAAAGTGTCCGCCGCTAAAAGTGGCTTGGATTTTTTCTCCAGTTTGCTGATTCGTCGCCTCAATACTTGTAGGACCCTGAGAATTGTTGATAGTTATATCCAGATAACCACGGCTACCGACCACCTGGATTATTAGGCCGACTATTAGTAGTCCAAACAAAGTTGCGACAATCAGCTTGCGATGCTTGATGAAGATTTGCATTAGTTGGTGCACCCCGATGTTGGCAAAGTAGCGATTGATGGTAATGTCTGGGCTTCGGCTATCGCCACTAGCAAAGATTGCGGACAGTGGTTGACGTCGTTCACCTTTATTTGCAAGTGGAGGTGTGGACCTGTCGAAGAACCTGTGCTCGCCGAGTGCATTATGAGCTGTCCAGCCGTAACGTTGTCGCCCTGCTTGGCCCCAACTACCGAGCCTCCATCGGAACCGTGACAGTATATATACTGCGTTCCATCGGCGGCGGAAACAATTACGCCAATCCCACAATCGCCACCAGCTGGAGCCTTAATGACTTTGCCGTCAGTCATACTGTAAACCTGGGTGCCGGTTGGTATGGGGATGTCCGCTGCCGGATAGTCATGGTGCGGTTTGGTGAACCACTCTTTGTGCTGCTCGTAAAATGATTTGTTGACCGGTAGAGCAAAACTGCCGTTGACCTGGTCGGCGCTACCTCCAGCGCCCGCACAAGTATTGACGACGATATCGCTAGTTGGATTGGTGCCGACAGTCGCCCCTGAACCATACTTTGTCAGCAGACCGATAGACAGCGCCGCGCGGGCGTTTTGTGCCGACTGACTGCGGTCAGCAGGCGCTTCAAAGTTGATCATAAAGATCGAAGTTGCTGTCCGGATATCCTGAGCAGCCAATAAGGGTGTAAGTGTCGAGCCGCTGTAGCCACCCGAAAGCTCTGACCAAAGATGATCTAGTTGAACTTGTAGATCAGAGTCGGGCTTGCCAGCAGCTGCCGCAGCGTCGTGCAACGCCTGCTGCCGACCCTTGCTAGTCCACTGGGCCAAACCGTAACCAGTCGTGCCATTTATGACCATAGTGTCGCTATCACCAGACGGAGTCTTTGTGTTTTGGACCCGGGCCGGGTTAAGCCCAGACTCAGCCTGCAGATTTCCCATAACCCCTGCCGCCTGCACTGGACTTAGACCCTTACTCACCAGATAAGTAAATATCTGCTCCCCAAAATTCGACCCGACCAGGACACTGCCACTGTTGCACGTGTCGGCGGTTGCATTTATATCGTAGTAGGAAACGCCACTGCGGAATAGATTTATTTGTTCCTGAGACAGGGCGCTTACAGTCGCCGGCATAATCAAAACAGTTGCGATGAGTAGAGTGATGAAAGACAGGATGTATTTCATTAGTTGCCTGTCGCTGACCAGTGCCAGCTTTCAACCGGATAGTTCTTGACGCCAAAGTTAGCGGCATTGGCCGTCAGCCAGTTGTACCATTGATCACCCTTGGTGATTGCGCTGGCATTATTCTCTTTGCCAAAGTCTATCGCCAACCCCATCTGGTGGTTTGAGTTTCCAGGCTTAGCCACGGTGGTGTACGAGCCAGATGTACAATCTGTATTTTGGTTGCAGATTGATTGCTGGTGCTCCATGGTGCGATAAGTACTCTGGGCCCGCATCACAACTCCGTCCTTGGCAGCGGCTTGAACTAGAGCGAAATACTGACCAGAAACGCGGGCGTTAACAAGTGCGTCACCGTTCGCACCAGCCACATAGTAGCTACTCCCAGGTTGGCTCTCTGAACTCTGGCTAGGCATATTTGGCAGAGCGCAGAGCTTGATATTAACCGGCTGTCCACCGTGGTATCCAGTATGTACACCAACATCAGTCGTCCCAGCTGCACAGCTCATAGACGACGAATCCTGATACAATTCACCACCAGCAGCCACAGCCGCCGGCTGGGTGCTGGTGCTCGCACCACCATTGAACCCTAGCTCGGCGCAAGCGTCGTCTTGACCGGCTAAACAAGCCATCGGCTCGTACGTGGAGTAATCAAGGATAAACATCCTGATAGTAAGCCAATTAACGTCACTTTTATCACCACAATTCAGTGTTGACAGGTCTTTGTATTTTGCTGAGTCTCCTCGTCCGCTAGTGATATTCCAAATACCATCACTATCTTTTGATATTGTGTCGCCGAAACACTCTTTAGCCTTGTTTATGTAATCCTTGTTGCCCACTAGGTCAGTATCAAGGA
>JBDSWU010000088.1:0-4745 GCA_039926445.1 Saccharimonadales bacterium (SeqCode) | reverse complement strand
GACCTAGCACCTACGCCCCAACCATCACCACCGTCCAAACACGAGGCTACGTCGAGAAAACCGACCTCGAAGCCCAAGAACGCGACGTTACAGTCGTCAGCCTTATCGGGCAAACCGTATCACAACTAACCACCAAAACAGCCTTTGGTGCCGATCGGAACAAGCTAGTGCCAACACCAATAGCCGAGGTTGTGACCGACTTTTTGGTCAAGCACTTCCCAAGCGTCATAGACTACGATTTCACCGCCAAAGTTGAGGCCGACTTTGACAACATCGCCGACGGCAGCCAACAGTGGCAAGCTATGATCAGCGCCTTTTACAAAACATTTCACCCACTGGTAGAAAACTCCGCCGACATTTCGCGGGCAGAAGTCTCTCAGGCCAGAGAAATTGGCAAGGATCCTAAAACTGGCGACACAATCTATGCACGTTTTGGCAGGTACGGACCGATGTTACAAAAGGGAGAAACCGAAGACAAAGACGTCAAGCCTGCCTTTGCGCCGATGCCAACTGGCAGCACCATCGACACCGTCACTCTAGATCAGGCGCTGGAGATGTTTAAGCTGCCACGATTGGTCGGCCAAACCCCCGAAGGCGAGGATATCAAAGCCAACATCGGACGTTTTGGACCTTACGTCCAAATTGGCAAAACTTTCGTATCTATTAAGCCGCTTGACCCGCGTGACATCACTCTGGACGAAGCTCTCGAAAAGTACGCCGACAAATTAACTAAGGATGCTGCTAAAAACATAGCCGAGTTTCCTTCCGGCATCAAAGTGTTGAATGGCCCTTATGGACCCTACATCACCGACGGCAAGAAAAATGCTCGCATTGCCAAAGATGTCGACCCGCTGACCATCACTGAGATCGTCGCCAAGAAGATGCTCAAGGAAGCGCCCGCCAAAGGCAAGGGCAAAGGCAAACGCTTCACCAAGCGCTCTCCAGCCACCAAAACCACCCGTACAGTCAAAACCAGCGCCAAGAAACGCGCTTCGACCCGCAAAAAGTAGGGTAAATATCCTAACAAACTATTGTTATGCACAAGCTGATGGTCTAGTAACATTTTTACAACATAGACTAAGCATATACGTCATAATTGTGCTAGAATAAGTATTAGATCGAAATTGCTACATATCTGTTGACTTTTAAAAATTTAAGTTTTATAATACATATATAAGATAAGTATTAAGAAAGAGTCTGACCCCTATGGCCCAAGCTGTCACTACCGAACCGACCCTACTCGCTACCGAAACTATCGTCACCGAAGTACTGGCGACTATTGACCGTGAGCGAGAGCGCGAGATAATCGCGCGTCGCTTTGGATTGTATGACCGCAAGGAGACTCTGGAGCAAATCGGCGAGATGCTTGGCATCACCCGGGAGCGTGTCCGTCAGCTGGAAAAATCAGTCATCACTCGGCTCAAGGCCGCAGCAGAGCAGGGCAGTGTTCCACACATTGCCGCCTTTGAATCTCGTTTGCTCAGCTTGCTCGAATCTAACGGCAATGTCGCCCGCGTTAGCAGTCTCTCCGATGAGCTAACCACTAAACCGAGTCGCGAGGAACAGGCAAGGGTAGCCTTCCTGGCCCAACTCTGCCCACAGCTAGTTGTCGTCGCCGAAGATGATAACTTTTTTAATGCCGTTGGCGTCAAAAACGTGCGTGATGAAAAATCACTCAAGACTGCAGTTGCTAGCCTAGTCGCCACTGTTAAGCAGCTGGCTGAACCAAAGTCGATCGAAGACATCACAGCCGCAACCGACCTAGACTCTTCCATCGAGGCGGCCGCTTTAGCCAGCACATCCAAGCTTTTGGCAACCCTCAACGGTCGCTGGGGCCTGATAAAGTGGCCTATGGTTAACCCCAAGAATATCCGTGACAAGATTTACGTTATCCTCAAGGAAAACGGCAAGCATATGCACTTCAACGAAATTGCTGACGCCATCAAGGACAGCGATTTCAAACGCAAGGATGTAACAACTCAAGCCATCCACAATGAACTCATCAAAGATAAGCGCTTCGTACTGATTGGCCGCGGCATCTACGCTCTCAAAGAGTGGGGCTACGAAAAGGGCACTGTTTCTGACATCATAACTGAAGTCCTCAAAGAAGCCGGCGAGCCACTTCACCGCGACGAAATCGTCAAGCGCGTACTAGCCAGCCGCTTCGTCAAAGAGACCACCATCCTGCTGAATCTACAGGGCAAACCACAGTTTAAGCGTGTAGCTAAAGCCACCTACGAACTCGCCGAATAGCTAGCGAGACCGGTAGCTATGTCATGAAGACCAGTAGCCCCGAACTATTCGCAATTTATGGTAATGTACTGCAATCAGACGCTTATAGTTTAGCAAGGCTAGCTATACGAAGATCACTTGAAGAGCCAGATCTGGGCGAGCCTCCTTTGTCACTCAACATACACGAACTTAGCGCTCATGGTTTGCTAGTAGACGATACTGAGCCAAAAGTATGGTCGCCACTTTTCAGCAAGTTACAAATTGTGCGCTTACTGTTAGTAGATCAGATAGCCGACTTTTCCAATACACAATCAGTGAACTTCGTCGGAAAGCTCGAATTAAGCGCACAATCACCGTGGGACAGCACAATAAGTAAAAGAACTCGCTCATTATTCTTGCAGATGACCAACAGGGTAGGTTTCACTAGCAAAGTTAACGACACCGGCGGCTTTGATATATCAGCATTACTGCTGACATAAACTGAACGTTTTACGAACAAAGATAGTGGTTGGACTCGAATGAGCCAAATTCACCCAAACAAAGCAAAAGCACTATAAAACTCAAAAACCAACAGGCAAGGCATATGTGATGCAAATCTCGATATTAGATGGGCGAGCGGGACAGTTTTTCAATTTGCCGAAGCTCGGTGCAGAGTCAAAGAAGCAATAGTTTAGATGTCGTACAATGTATATTTTGCGACTCGGATATCTTGTTAATAGTTGAATACGCATACCTGTGCTGCAGGGGACTTTTAGATAAGTCTGGTAGTGATTATGCTTTTGGATATTTAAACCGCTCATATCGACTCTATGTTCGTCATCGACCATAACTTCTGCGTTAGATATCCGTCCACACAGTTTCCCTATATGCCCGTAGCGTCCCGTTGTGATTTAACACACCATTAGACTTTTCCACAGATTGTCGTGAAACATTTGCGTTTTCACGCAATTTGTCGCAAAATTTGACATCCCCTGCTTTTCTGCCCTTTTTATGTTTTTTTGACTTTTGTGCTTTTGTGTATGGTTATATGTTTTTTACATAACTAGCCATTACGTCTCTCAGTGAACAAATTACGAACTAGACAGGGCAACGGAGAAGTGGTCACCACAATACTCACACTTCCTGGCTTGCGCGACGACTTATGTCCTACTGGTAGTAAGCCCGCCCGTCTACGCGAACATCGATATACTTGCCGGGCGTGGTCGACCGCCCTGCCAAGTGCTGCTGCACTGCCAAAAAGCTGCCTATTTGCAGATTGGCCCCTGTTGCGTGCAAGTTAAATTTTACGTAGTAAGGCTGTCCGGCTATGGCCACGTCCAGTTCATTGGCTGCAGGCGGCAATGTCAGTTCACCTGTGGTAACCTGTTTTGCCTTCAGGCCGGCTACCACCTGCTGTATGAAGCGGACGTCAGCACTTGCCAGAACTTGCTTGTTGCTAGCCAACACAAAGCCGCTCTGATCTGCAACGGTTGGTAAACCGAGAGCCACGGCTTCGCTACTGGTAGGAGCTAGAGTCTTGCCATCAGTGTCTATAACATATGAGCCCGTTTGATTGTGGAGAATCAAGGCCGGTTCGGTATAGCTGATATACAAAGTCGGACGATGTGATAACAACGGGATAGTCACAGTAGCGCTGGACAGTTCTGGATAGGCAGACAGCAGACGCAGACTCAGTTCGGACGTATTGACTGTGATCTTGTTGTGATTGAGCAGCGAATCACTCAGCAGCTGATTAAGCGTGCGTTGGTAGTCTGACTGGTGGTGGAATAGGCTGCTACGGTTAACCGGCCCTAGTTGCTCCAGCCTGACGTCTGATGATAGGCGCAGAACATTGACGGCACAGACCGCCAGTACCACCAGCAATATGCCCAAACCGAAGCGCTGCACCCAAAACGAACCAGCTTTTTGGGCGGCGGGCGCTAAAATGTCGTGCCTAAAAGCCCGCCCCGTGTTGCCGCGCTGCTCGGAACGTTGTCCATGATATGTGAAGCTCTGTCGCAGTGGCCCCCGAAGCTCACTCTGGCCACCCCGTAGCCGCTGGCGCACGCTCGACGGCTTAGTCTTGCGGCGGCCCAGCATCATCTCCGATCCTTTCGTGCAATTTGGTCTAGCAGTATCCGCGCCAAACGCTCAGCAGCGTCAGTCCGAGCAAAACTGTTAAGGCGCTTGCCAAGCGCATCTCGACGCTTTGGGTCATCCAACAGATCAGCCACCAGCTTGCCTAGTCGTCCATCCTGATCGGCGTCAGCCTCACTCAGCTCAATCACGGCCTGCTGGTGAGCTAATTTCTCGGCGTTTTTGATATTCCAAATCAGCTGCGGTGATGGCACAACGATACAGGCCTTGGACTGAGCGGCAAATTCTGCCAGATTGGTCGCTCCACCCCTTATAAGAATAATGTCAGCAGCCCCACTATAGACGTATAGCTCCGAAGTAAAGCCGAGCACACGAACCCGCGAACGTTGCGTAGGCGCTAACAGTTGGTCATAGGCAACAGTCATTGCCTGCTCGTG
>JBDSWU010000087.1:0-10064 GCA_039926445.1 Saccharimonadales bacterium (SeqCode) | reverse complement strand
GGTGTATGCGAGACTGTATACTATCGACTGTTGATTGGTCACTGACGCCGCGGAGCAGGACTACAAACTCGTCGCCGCCTACTCTGACAACACCCTCAGCGATATCGTCTTTGGGTCTCGACAATCTTTTGTCGTGCTCTGTGCTATTGCGTAGACACTGACTGATTGCCTCGGCGCTAGTCCGAATATGACTGTCGCCGGCGGCGTGCCCGCGCTTATCATTGATGGTCTTCAAGCCGTCTAAATCGATGAAAAGAAGTGAGAAGCCACCTGGGTTGTTAGTTATTTCTTGGGCAAGTGCAGCATCTAACCAGCGTCGGTTATGAAGGCCAGTCAAATGATCGATATTCTCTAGTTTTGCTTCTGTGGGCGGCTCTAACCCAACAGACGGTACATCCCGCAGATCTATTGATAGATCTGGAGCCTCAAAACCACGATCGTTGGGCAACATTACTACTAGTATTTGGTATTTGAGCCCAAATGTCTATAATAAACTTAACATGACAAAACACAAGCTTAATCAATCAGGCTTCATACCGCTAATATTGAGCATCCTGTGCATTGTTGTCGCCGTAGTATTTTTTGTCTATAGCCGCGTTTTGCGTGCACACTAGCCAAGCGGCCAACAGCCGTTTACGGTTATGTTTAACAGTGGTATAATACAGCTATTGTTGTAAACAAAAATCAGAAAATACATCACATGCCAAAAAAGTTCCGAAACTTGTCTGATCGTCTAACGATGATCGTCGTCGTCGCCCTAGTCGGCGTCGGCGGTACGCTGTATTTGGTTGCTACCAATGCACAGACGAGTTACGCTAATCCTTATAGCTGTTCGACTCATCCGGTGTTGTCCACTGGCTCCACCGGTACTTGTGTAAAATACCTGCAGTATGTACTGGCCCACACTTCGACCTCACCCGGTTTGGCCGTCGACGGCAGCTATGGTTCGGGCACCAAAACCGCCGTCCAAAAATACCAATTCGCAAATAAGATTAGTAATTCCAGCTGCGGATCGACCTACACCAGCTGTGACGGGGTCGTAGGTAGCTCTACTTGGAGTAGCATAGATAGTTATAATGCCGCCCAGACTAAAGCAGCTCAACCAGCGCCGACTGGCAGCTTGAGTTGTGGGGCTGCGGCTACCGATAGAACAACCATAGGTATTACTTACAATAACCCATCGTCCTCGACCACCTTCTATCGTGGCAGTACACTTCTGGCGACCTTCAATGCTGGTTCAGCGTCGTTCAACCGCGCTGACGTTAATCTAGCGGCAGGTACCACATACTATTACAGCTTGAAGTCGGGTAGTACTACGCTTGCGACTCGGGCCTGCGCGACTAACGCCGCTCCGGCCCCGGCCCCTTCACCACCACCAGCAACTTCGTCATCACCTTCACCGCCACCCACGACCACATCTTCCTCACCATCTAGCACTCCGACCACCACCACGACATCATCATCCCCATCTACCACCAGCCCGCAGACCACAACTAGCTCAACGGCACCTACGGGCACGTCATCTGGAACTACAACAGTAGTCTCGTCGGGCAGTTCGAGTAACCGCACCCGACTAACAACGCCGTCGACGGGCACAACTTCGACTAGCCAAACGCCGATCAATGTTGAACAGCCGGCACTGACCAATCTTGACGAGTATGCGACCACCGCTGATGGATCGTCTGCGTCGGATTCACCGAGTGGTAATACGACTAGTGCTGGTAGTAGCTTCAAGCCAAAGCTCAAAACTGAAACGCGCCCATCAAGTGTCGTAAAAACAGCCGGCATTACATTGCTGTCATTGGGCTTATTGGCCGGGGCGGTGGTATTCGTATTGGCTCGGCGACGCAGCATAGCTGGTGGTCCAGAAGTCGACAACTATTATAGTTTTCCAGAGGAAAAGGCCGTAGCATCAGCCCCTCTCCATATGCCCATCTCGACTCCGCCACTCGCCAATAATAAGATCGAGCAGCGCATCAACGACGCCTTCTATCCGGCTCACGCCAAAGCCCAGGCTCAGACTGCAGCTGGTCAGCCGTCGACTCCTAGCGATGAACCACCCGACATGTTTGAGCTAGCCAATTCCCGCCCGGAAACCTTCGGCAATCTCCACTACAACGATTTGCCAGCCCCACAGCTAGCGCCAGCCGCGCCACTACAGCCGCTTGAGCAGCTAGAGCCCATCGTGCCACCCGATCCTGTAGAGCCAGCAGCCTTAACCCCTACAGAATCGTCCCCGAGTGCTCCCCACAAGCCAGTACCAGAATCAAACGAACTCAAGATAGAACATGACTAATAACTATTGCCAAAAACGTCACAATGTGCTAGAATAATATTATGTCCAGAACAAAGAAATTTTTAGTTATCACCTCTCAACGCTCAACTGATATTCAGTGGGCTGACCGTGAAGCAGCCGTCAAAGCATTTTATGGCGATCTGGAAGATAAGCTAGGCGACGTCGCCGTGTTGTATACGACCTATGACGAGATCGAATGCACAGTCCGAAACGGGGCTGTGACTATGTTTGACAACAAACACCAGCTCGACCTAAAAACTGTTGACCTTGTGCACTTTAAAAACTGGATGTTTGACAGTGAGCAGGCGGCTACGATTGCCTGCTATCTTGAGCATCACACAGTGTCATTTTTCAACTCAGAGGTGAACATCCAGTTGGCGTGGGGTAAGGTATCGCAGATGGTGCGGTTGGCTTTCGCCAAGATCGAAGTCCCTGACACATATTTTGCTAAAAATCGACAGATGCACCGCCAATTCTCAACTGGTCTGCTCCCAGCCGGTTTTAGCTTCCCGGCTATTCTCAAGGCCGACGATGGCGCCAAGGGTAATGACAACCACCTGGTGCGTGATGTCGCGGCCGCTTTAGCCGTCCTCGACGAACGACAGGACAAACACTACGTCTTGCAAAACTTTTTACCTAACGATGGTGATTACCGTTTCTTGTTCATGGGTCTTGACGAAGCGCCTTTGGTCTTTTTGCGACTGGCGGCCGGCGACAGCCACCTCAACAATACCTCACAGGGCGGCAGTGGTGAACTGGTAGATATATCGACACTACCAAAGTCTTATCTGGGCATTGCCCGCAGCGCAGCCTCGGCACTGGGCCGAGAAATAGGAGGCGTTGATATACTAGTCGATTCGCGCACACAAAAGCCCTACGTGCTTGAAGTTAACTCTACACCGGCCCTGGCAACAGGCTATAACATAGGTCGCAAAAACGAATTGTTTGCAAATTTCCTGCGCGAGCAGCTTGAATCAAAAGAGGAAGAATAATGCAGCGCATTTCCAAACAAACTATTGGCCGTGTAGAACCGATTAGCTTACCTGACGCCGGCATAAGTGGCCTGGCTGCAAAGGTAGATACTGGCGCTTATCGTTCTGCTATCTGGGCGACTAACATTGTCGAACACGACGGAACCTTGAGTTTCACGCTGCTCGGAGAGTCGTCTGAGCTGTATAGTGGCGTCGTCATGACTACTCAGGAGTATTTGCAGGTCGAGGTAGAGAATTCATTTGGGCAAAAAGAGATGCGTTACAGTGTATTTCTCAGCGTCGAAATCGCCGGCAAGAAAATCCGTTCTAATTTTACACTTGCCAATCGAGCTGCAAAAACGTATTCTGCGCTGATTGGCCGCAAGATGCTAAAAGGCAGATTTGTGGTCGATGTATCACTAGGCACGCCGCTTGCAGACGAAGAAACTCAGGAAGCAATTCAGGGAGACGAAAGTTTAGCATGAACATAGTTATTTTATCCAAGGGATCAGCCAACTACTCGACAAAGAGGCTCAAAGACGAGGCTCAAAAGCGCGGTCATGATGTCCGTGTCATTAACTACGCCAAGTGCTATGTGACGCTCGAGAGCGGTAAGCCGTTAATTCACTACAAGGGCCAATTGGTTAGCGATGTCGACGTTATAATCCCGCGTATTGCTTCTAGTCTGACAAAGTACGGCTCGTCTATAGTTCGTCAGTTTGAGATGCAAAATGTCGCAACTGCGGCTAGTTCAATCGCGATTGTTCGCTCCCGCGACAAGCTACGTAGCATGCAGTTGCTGGCTAAGTCTGGCGTTGGTATACCGAAGACGGTGTTCGCCCGTGAAACAGCTGATTTGGATGACGTTATTGAGCAGGCTGGTGGCGCTCCAGTTATCATCAAAGTTGCGCGCGGTACGCACGGTAATGGTGTCGTGCTGGCCGAAACACGCAAGGCTGCCAAGGCAGTTATGCAGGCCTTCTACGTCGAGGGTGTTAGCTTCGTTGTTCAGGAGTTCATCCAGGAAAGCGCGGGTGTTGATATCCGAGCATTTGTGGTTAACGGCAAAGTTGTTGCCAGCATGTTGCGCCAGAGTTTGGATGACGATTTCCGTTCCAACTTACACCAGGGCGGCGAGGGTATACCTGTCAAACTCACCGACGATGAGCGCAAGACGGCCCAGAAAGCAGCTAAGGCGATGGGGCTGCCAATCTGCGGTGTTGATATGATGCGCTCCGAGCGTGGGCCGCTGGTGCTGGAGGTCAACTCTAGCCCTGGTTTTGCTATCGAAAAAGTGACTGGGCATGACGTTGCATCCAAAATTATTGACTATGTTGAGATGGCTGCCAAAACTGGTCGTCGCAAAGATAAAATCGGCGCTTAAGCGACAAGAGATAACGCTTATAGTTTAGTGGTATAGTTATTGGTGATGTCGCCTGCGCTTATTATTACTGCCATTGTGATCACGCCAGTTGTGTTGCTGATGCTGCTACGCGTCAATGCGGCGCTAGTATTTTTGAGCCTCTGTCTAGGTGCGGTGCTGACACGTTTTTTGGGTCCAGATGTCAACGATCTGCTGAGTCTTCTATCGTCACACTCATCAACCACGATCACAGCTAGCCAAACTACCGCACAGCTGGTCTTATTGGCGATTCCGGTAGTCCTGACCATCGTTTTTATGGTACGATCGGTCCCCAAGGGCTTCAAGCTGGTTCTCAACGCCGTGCCTTCAGTCGGAGTAGGATTGTTAGCACTGCTACTGGTTGTGCCCCTGTTGCCGCCCGAAGCCCAACGCAGCATAGTTTCGACCGACCTTTGGAGCCAAGTTTTGCAGCTCCAGGACTTATTAGTCGGATCGAGCGCCCTACTGTGTTTGTTCGCACTCCTCAGTCTACGCCCCAAAACTGGACATGAAAAGCATGCCAAAAAGCACAAAGCCTAAGCTGGTGGCTTCGACAAGTCTTGACGAAGTTCGTCAGCAGGTCGAGACTGGACTACGCAACTACTGTGCTGAACAGACTCGGCAAGCGGCAGAAATGCACCCGTCATACCAACACCTCTGGCAGGTTATCACCAGCCAGGTTATGGCAGGCGGCAAACGGCTGCGCCCTTATGCGCTGGTATTGTCTGCCGAGGCATACGGCGCCAGATGTACGCCTCAGCTAATAGAAGTGGCGATGGCTTGGGAGTTGTTGCATGTAGGTTTACTTATGCACGACGATATTATTGACCGTGACCTGTTGCGCCACGGCCAGCCTAACGCGATTGCAGCCTATCTGGAGAACTACCTACCAATCAGTGATCTGAACGACCGACTGCACTATGCCGAAGCGGCGGCAATGCTTGCCGGGGATTTATTGCTAACGGCAGCACCAAGTCTATTGGCATCATCGGTCAACAGTCAGCAACTGCAACAGATAATGCATGATGCAACCTGGCAAGTAATTGGCGGTGAGCTTCTCGACCTGGAAAATGGTCTGCTCGAGCCGATTAACCCGCAGCTAATCGCACAGGCAAAAACCGCCAGCTATTCCATAGTCGGGCCGCTAAAAAGTGGAGCCTTATCGGCTGGTGCGCCAGCATCTGAGCTCAGCATGTTAAGTGACTTGGGGCTGACTCTAGGTACCGGCTTTCAGCTAGCCGATGATTTGTTGGTTTTTGACGATATTTCATCCACCGGCAAGTCGGCCGATAGCGACCTGATAGCCGGCAAGCGCACGTCGGTCATAGTTGAGGCGTTGAGCCAGTTGCCGACAACTGATCGCCTGCGTCTGGCAGCGCTTATAGGCTCACCATCAGTAGATAATGTGCCGGAAATTCGTAAGTTGCTAGGCGAGACAGACGCCCAAGCCACACTTTTAGCCCAGCTATCCGGCTATGAAACCACTGCACTTACACTAATCAATAAGTTAGCAATACCGGACTCCTATCGTCGTCAATTCGCCGCCTTCACCAAAACCTTACTGTACCGTCGCCACTAACAGATTGACTTTTCGCTCAAATTTCGGATAATGTAAGGAGTTAATCCGCCGGTAGTGCGGACAATTAACGGCACGGGCCCGTAGCTCAGTAGGTTAGAGCAGTGGACTTTTAATCCACGTGTCGTGGGTTCGAATCCCACCGGGCCCTCCACTTAGTACAAAATTATCAGAAAGCGCCTCACTTTGGGGTGTTTTTTGCTTTTTGAAGGTGTAAATCGGACTTGGAATCGGGTTATAAACTTTTTTATCTGGCGTAACTTGAATTCCAGCTGGAAAAACAATCTGTTTATAAACCGCTAGAGTTTGCTTGTCTAATTCCCACCATTTATCATCTTTGTTATCCATAAAGTCAAAAGCGAAGTCTATGAACTGGTCGAAGTCTTTCTCGAAGTCTTGCGCTTCAGCTGCTGTTTTTTGGGCTTCTACAATGTCGGCGTTCAGTTCCTCTATGCGCTCTTTGATGTCTTGCTTGAATGTAATGTCAGTTTCAGCAGTATAGCTGTCCAGCATGTTTTTCTTACGGTTCTTTAACGCAGTGAGTTTACCGTTGGCGATATATGCTCGCTCGATAAGTGTTTTCTCATGCGTAGCCCATACCTTACGCAGGGTCTGTTTCAGCTTTTCTCTTTGGTCGTGCGAAAGTTTCATTTGGGCGAGCTCTTCACATATTCCTTGCTCAAGAGCTTCGCGCCGTATCCCAAGCCCACATGCTCGGCAGCTGTAACGTGCATACTGCTTAAAGCCCTTATCTTCGCCCTTTTGTTGCATCCAGCCGACAAACCGCGAGTCTTTATATTCAGACAGTAAACACCTTGAGCAATCAACTAAATTAGAAAGTACAAAATCGGGGTTGTTACGTTTGGGGATGAACTTTCTCCCTTTATTTTTGACAATCTGTACGAGGATATTATGTTCTTCTTTTGTAATCATCGGCTTGTGAAGACCCATTAAGTCTTCAGGTAATTCCCAAGTAGAGAACACCAGTCTACCCCAATAGTAATTGTCCACCATAAGTGCCTTCCAGCGGTTCATGTCTATCTTTCTGCCACCAACTGCTTTTGGTCCATAGTTCTTTGTTCTCAAACCATCTTCAGTAGCTTGTTTTAGACCAGCGTGAATATCTATCTCGCCAGCTGCCATCGCCTTAAATGCTCTCTGCATGGCAGTCCAGTTTGGCTCATCGGGTTCGTGAAGGCTCGGGATGTCAGACTTTCGATAGCCTGTATGGGGGTTGCTTGGATAGTAGCCAGCTAGTATTTTATTCCGCTGCTTATCGGGTGTTTTGTGTATGCGCTCGTTGTTACTTTGCTCGGCTTTGTAAACATCAATTAGTTCATTGAATATTGCACCATCATCCTCTGGGTTTACTAAGGGATTTTTTGTAAAGCGAATCTCAACACCTAAAACTTTAAATTCAACCTTCCACCAGTAATACTCATCTATCGAACGCATGAAACGGTCAACTTCATCAATAATCAAATACTTAACCGATTTATAGCGTTTGCAATACTCGCGCATCTCAAGCAGGTCTTTTCGCTTGATATTCTTTCCCTTACGACTTGATGTTGCTAACGACCATATCCGCACAAGGTCAGCTTCTAATATCTCAGCTGACTTTCTGACGTTTTGTTCTTGTGGCTCAAGATTGCCATCATTTGCTTGCCCTCTTGTTGATACGCGACATAAAGCTATTGCCTTTGGCTTCATATGTTTCCCTCCACACTCAATTATGTTGTTATGACAGGAAAACACAAGTTGTCAATGGATGATTCAGCTTCTATAGCTTCAGCCTGCTTACGCGCTTTATAGAGTTCAAACAGAAAAACAGCTAGCTCGTGAAAAGCCTCATCGTTTTTACTTGTTTGACCCATAGAGAGCTCCAAACCAATAATCCTGTGCTATTGCCGACAGGTATTGCCTCGTCACTGTCTATGCAGTCTTGGTCAATGGTTGTCGCGCGACACGTTATTGTGTTTGGGCTGTTTAGCTTGGCTCTAATTATGCGCCTTTTTGCCTAGAAATTCAATACATAAGCACAGTGAATTACACAACATGTAGTGTAGTGTTAGCTTATACATACGCTACATGTAGCGTGCTAACGGAGGTGATTGACTTTGTGACGCATTCTCAGCCGTTCTGACGGACTTTTAACCGTAGATGGTAACTAGGTTCAGATTCTCTTTTTGCGCCCGTATTTATCAGTTGAATTTCACGAACTGTAACCACGATTCACCTTTGTTTTTGGCATAAATGCACTTATAATTCAGTGCCGTGAGTAAACATGTCAGCCTCATCAAGCTAATTCAAGCAGCTGCAGCCTATAGTGGCTCATGGCAGAACGTACAGTTGGCTCAGGACGTAAAAGTTTTCCTTTGGGCGACCTATGACGCAAACGATGACCTCATCTACCCGACTATTAAAGGTTGGGACGATTTGCTTGCGGAGACTATCGAGGCTAATAGTTCCAGTACGCTTACTAAGGACGAAGTGCTAAGCGTACTTTTTGGGATTATCCATCGTAACCGCATTGTCGAGGGCTTGTGGTGGGCTATGTTTGAGCGTGGCGTTACACAAAAACTGCTTCAACGGTTGCTGATAATAGATACAGACGAACGCAGACAAGCTCGGCTTAAACTCGGATAATCAAGCGTTCTGTGCAACACCTGCGGTGTTCTAGGATAAACTATGATAATGAAGCAAAAAGTATTTGTAATTGGTGGCGGACCGTCAGGCTCAGCAGCTGCCTATACTCTAAAGCAGAGCGGCTACGAGGTTATAGTCATTGAAAAAGACAGCCGACTAGGTGGTCGTATTTGTAGTATCAAGTTGGGTGAGCAGAGTTTTGAAATGGGTGCAGGCTTTGTGACGACTGGCTTATATCCAAATACACTCAGGCTCTTAAGGTCTAATGGACTTACTAGCGATTTACATTATAGAAAAAGTAATGGCGCTGTGGTGCGAGATGGCAAGGCGCATAGTGCTAAGTCTTTGCTAGGCAATAGCTGGCTACCACTGGGTTCAAAGCTGCTGGCAGTAAAACAGGTCTTAAAAGTCCTTCCAGCTTGGCGTTTGTTGAGTATAAAGCGCATGGAAGACGCAGCACAATTTGATAATCGTTCAGTGAAAGATGAGCTTAGTAGTAGCGCAGGTAAAAGCCTGCTCGAATACCTAATACAGCCCCTGCTGAACAGTTATCTTTATTGGCGACCAGAACAGACATCACAAGCAATGCTCATGGTACTTACCAAAACGAGCTTTCGCAAGGGTCGTACATACACGATGAAGCACGGGCTTCAACAGATACCAGAAGCACTCACCAAAGATTGCACCACGTTGCTTGATACAGAAGTTCTGAGTGTAGAGAAGCGTAAGAACGGGCAGTACGAGGTAGCCATAAAAGACGGCAAGCCTATACCTGCTGATGGCGTAGTCTGTGCTACCACTGCAAGTGTCGCACTAGGAATCGTGAAAGACCTAAGTTCTGAGCAGGAAGCCTTTTTGTCGGGAGTGGCGTATTCCCAAACTGTAGTAGTCGCAAATGCCACTAAGCTGTCGGAAGACCTTCCAAATTACGAGCTAGCTTATCCTCGTAGCGGAGGTAAGCCAATGACTGCGATAACCATGCAGTCAATCCAAGACGGTGCGAGTGGTTACGAGAGGGTGGTAAAGACGTTTGCTTCTGGTGAAGAATCGGATGAGTTGCTTGACTTGGACGATAGCAAAATCAAACAGCACCTCACTCTTACCGAGTTGGCTTTACCTCATGTAGGTACCGATGAAGCACCACATGAATCGTTCGTAAAACGGTGGTATGAA